>NZ_QEQK01000010.1 GCF_003151135.1 Abyssibacter profundi | reverse complement strand
GTGTGAGCCAGGTCCGCCTGAACGACGTCGCGTGGCTGCTGAACACCCGGCCAAGAAAACGTTTTGACTTTCAGACCCCGCAGGAGCTTTTCGACCAAGCAACGGCGGATTATCTCAATCATGTTGCACTTGATTCTTGAATCCAAGCAGCATCCTTTGCCGCTGGCATCAGTACGCCATGCGTCGAGCCTTTTCTTCGATGTTTGAACCGCAGCTTCAGAAAAATGCTGCGGGTGACGCAACACGACCGCCTCAAAGGCGTGCTCATCCAGTCCGTTGGCCGCTAAGGCATCAAAGCCTATCGTGGGTCGTTCTCGAGTCACGATCGACTCCACCGCGGCAATGACTCCTCTGCGCTCGATCATTGGCCAGGTTCTGGACGCACGGGTGTTCCGGCCGTTCTTCTCGGTCAGAACACGTTCGTAGGCGTAGACGGCCTGAAGGCATTCCCGTTCCGCCTGCGTCTCGGCGCCATAGCGCTCTGCCTGCAGTTCCAAGGCTCGGTTTCGCGCTTCTTTTGCCAGGTCAGGTCTATCTAACTTGTTCGCGTTGCCCTCAAACCGGAGGCAGTCTTCTGGACTCTTTAGCTTGGCAACGCGCGAATCCATTAATCTCGCCCTGAAGCGATTCCCCAGACTTCCTGTAGGCGCGCCACTGTGTGGCGCCATTTAGGTGTCAGGGGCTTGCAGACGGTGTTTTGATTGCCGAAAAGGCCGACTTCGGCAAATGCTTTTGCGCGGTCGACGGTGTGGAGCCAGCGAACGGGGACGAGGTACTCGGCGGTTTCGTCGTCTGCGTCGGGATTCACGTGCGGAAACCCATGCTCTTGAGCGAGGTCACGAAATGGCCGGGGACCTTGGTCGGTTTGGATCTCATGCTGGTCTGCACGGACGCGCTCGCCGGCGACGATGCCGACGCCGACATAACCCGTACCGGGGATATTGACCCAGACGCGGTCGCCTTCGGTGAGCATAGACAGGGTATTGGAGTACCAGGCACCGCCACCGCCGGCGACGAAGCCGAACTGACGGGCCATCTCCCACGGGCGGTCGTCGCCGAAGGAGACGTAGAACTCGCCGTTCCAGGGCTCCTTCTTTGACTTGGTGACCGCGCGCTCCTGGCTTTCGCCAGGGTCGAACATCCAGGCACGGCTGAGGTACTGGTTGCCGCCGTCTTCGAAGGCCGAGAAGAACAGCGCATTGATGCCGATACTGGCGTGTTCGCTCAGGTATTCGATGATGCGTTCTGTGCTGGCATCGAGTTCGGTGGCGACGACAACCATCTGGTGGCTGTCGTTGACGGTCACTTCGCCGAGCCCGGTCTTGAATCTGGCCTCGAAGGCGGCGTCCAGCGTGGCGTGCTCGCGGCCGTAGCGCCTGGCGAAGTCGAGGTAGATGTCGGCGATCTGGTCGTCACCGAGATCGACCACCCAGGAGGCGTAGTCGAGGGTCTGGGCGACCACATCGCGCGGGGTCTTGTTGCGCTTGAGCTCGACGATAATGATCGAGCCGTTGGCGTCCATCGCCAGCAGGTCGATGAGCTTGTCGTAGCTGGTGCGGACCTGACGGCCGATCAGCAGCCAGTCGCGGTTCAGGATGGCAATGTCTTTCATCACCATCTCTTCGAGCAGGGCCTCGTCGGCCAGCGCGGCGGGCTTCAACTGCTGCGGGTGATCGCCGATTTTCCAGATGCCTTGTTCAATGGCCATAAGTAGCCCGTCCTTAATGCATTGAGCGGGAGAATATTGCGTTGGCCAATTTGCACTCCGAATCAGATGACATTCGGATATCGGATTTGAGGCGGTCGCACATGGCCATCAGCTCATCCACCCGCAGAACGATACGTCCGAGTTCTTCAGGCGGCGGTAGCGGCACAAGCAGGCTCTCTAAGACTTCAAGGTTAATGTTCTTCTGCGCTGTCGAGGGCGCGAATTCAGTCAGCTTTCGTTTCGCTGTCCGCAGAAAATACTCGACATACTCAGTTTTCAACTCGTCATGAAACGGCGTGAAGCCGACGACGCTGTCTGGAAAACAGGCATCGAATCCTAGTATTCCCGTGTCTCCAATGTTTGCCGCAATGGTGATGCATAGCGTGCCCCTGCGCCAAAGCTTGCTTTGCGCAACACCTTTCTCGTTGTATAGCGCCGTATGCGTCGTGATTGCCCTGTTTGCGCGCGCAACGTCGCCTGTTTGGACCATGGGAAATTTGCCGTGTTCGTACAGCGCAGGGTCATTACGCGGGCGATGCTTGGACTTGCCTCTTGCAAGCTCGCCTAACTCCGGGAGCCGGCACCAGGCCCATGATTCGGGAAGATTAAAAGGCACCTCCTCCAAAGCGGCCTCACTTCTAAGTTTCGACTTCTTGATTCGCCCAGCGGCTATAGCTTCATCTCGAAGCCGCCGGAGGTCATGAAGAAACTCTGCAGCCGATTTCCCCAATGAAGTTTGCCGCACCAACCGCCCCATCACCGCCAGCTGAAGGATGGTTTGCTTGAGGCGGTCGATGCTGTGTTCGGTGGTGAAGAGGGTGTCAAAGTGCACTTCTACGCGCGCCCAGTTTTCGGCCAGTTCGGTGGCGTTTTCGGCGCGGGTGAGGGTTTCGAGCAGGGTGTCGACCAGCCGCTCGTGGGCTTCGATCTGATCGCCGGTTTGCTGCTCCAGCCGGTCGCAGAGCGCCATGAGCTCGTCGACTTTCTGGACGATGCGGTGTTGTTCCTCTAGCGGTGGGAGCGGCACGCATACTCGCGCGACAGTAGCCCCCGAAACCTCCTTGAAGGTTGTGCCGCTGGCTTCGCTGTCGATTTGCCGAGCCGAACGCATTAGGAAGTAGTAGAGGTACTCGCTCATGCCGTCGATGAAAGGGACACAAGACTTAAACCCCTGATTCGTCGCCAACTCGGCGCTTGCAATCGCGACGTAACCGATCGGCGCACGACTCGAAAAGAGGACGGTGCCGACTGGGAGCACTACAGCCGATGAGGTATCTAGGCCCTTCTGGCTGATATCACGCCTCCCCGCGGATATGTACTTGCTCTTGTAGCCATACAAGTCGGCCGGCGTAAGCCACTTAACACCCTCATCAGCCCAGCATGACGGATCCTTCGATTTTGGCGTCCCACCTCCAACAATTCGCCCAACATCACTCAATCGGAGCCACGCCCACCCATTCGGCTCCGGGAACTCTTTTTCCGACTCCTCAACTGGCTTCAGTGGCTTCTGATTCTTTCCGCCGCCAGTCTTCATTGCCTGCTTTCTAGCTTCCGCCAATTCGATGCGCAGGTCCTCTCCTGATCGTCTATTAGCGCCCTGCGGAACCAACCGCCCCCGAACAGCCAATTCGAGGATCAACTCTCGAAGTCTCTTGACTCCGGTCAGTTCGAGCTTCCTGCTGCCACCACGACCCGCCGTTCTCGGCGTTATCGAATTCGCCCACACGTCCATGTGCTCGGTAATGAGCTTCTCCACACTCATGCCGATTCCGAATCCCGATTGCCGGCTAGCGCTTCGGCCAGAATGCTCTTGAGCTGATCGCGCAGCTTCTGAATCTCCTTTTGCTGCTCGGCGTACTGCTGCAGCAGCTCATCCGGATCGTGGCTGACTTGCTCGCCCTGGTGCGGGTTCTTGATGTCCAGGTTGTAGCTGCGGGCCTGAATGTCTTCGAGGCTTGCTTTCCAAGCGAATTCGCTCTCCTCGCGGCTGGCAAAGCCATCTGACTCGTTGCCCCACCAGGCAATCTCGGGCTCGAACTCCTCGAACCGCATGGGTTTCGTCTTGCTGTAACTCTTGTAGCCCTCGGGATATGGGTGCTCGTAGAACCAGACCTCTTTGGTGGGCTTGCCCTTGGTGAAGAACAGCAGGTTGGTCTTGATGCTGGTGTAGGGCGCGAACACACCGTTGGGCAGGCGCACGATGGTGTGAAGGTCGCACTCGGTGAGCAGCTTTTCCTTGAGGCGGGTCTTCATGCCCTCGCCAAACAGGAAGCCATCCGGCAGCACGACGGCGGCGCGGCCACCGTCCTTGAGCAAGTGGATGATCAGGGTGAGGAACAGGTCGGCCGTTTCCCGCGTGCGGAAGGCCTGCGGGAAGTTGGTCTCGATGCCGTCTTCTTCCATGCCGCCGAAGGGCGGGTTGGCGACGATCACGTCCACGCGATCCTTTGGCCCCCAACTGATCAGCGGGCGCGCGAGGGTGTTGTCGTGGCGGATCTGATTCGGCACCTCGATGCCGTGCAGGATCATGTTGGTGGTGGCCAGCAGGTGCGGCAGCGGCTTTTTTTCCACGCCGCGGATGCTGCGCTGGAGGATGGTGGCATCCTGCGGGGTCTTGGCGTAGTGCTTGCGCTTGTGCTCGATGGTGCAGGTGAGAAAGCCGCCGGTGCCGCAGGCCGGGTCCATGACGACCTCGTCGAGCTTCGGATCCACGCGATTGACCATGAATTCGGTGACGGCGCGCGGGGTGTAGAACTCGCCCGCGTTACCGGCGCTTTGCAGGTCCTTGAGGATCTGTTCGTAAGCATCGCCTAGCGCGTGGCGCTCCTGCATCTTGTTGAAGTCGATGCCTTCCTGCAGCTTGTTGATGACCTGACGCATCAACTGGCCGGACTTCATGTAGTTGTAGGCATCCTCGAACACGCTGCGAATGACCACGCCCCGGTAATCGTCGCCGTGGGATTCGAGGGCCTGCAGACCGGGGAACAGCTGATTGTCCACGAAGGCTTTGAGCTCGTCGCCGGTGATCCCTTCGGGGTCTGCCGCCCAGTTGCGCCAGCGCAGGGGCTCGGGGATGGGCGAGTGGTAGTCGTCGTCCATCAGTTCCCATTCCAACTCGCGATCGTCATAGATCTTCAGGAACAGCATCCAGACGAGCTGGCCGATGCGCTGGGCGTCGCCGTCCACGCCGGCGTCCTTGCGCATGATGTCCTGGATGGATTTGATGGTGGTGCTGATGGACATGAATCGAATCGCTATTAGGTTCTGTATCGATTAGTTGGCGCTGTGGTACAGCGCGGCTTCCAGGTGGCGAACGGCGTCGGTGTAGCTCTCCTTCCCACCAAAGGCCTGAATCAACTCAATCGGCGAGCCCATGGATCTGAACGGATCGAGACGCAGTACTTTCACATCTTCCACCGGCTCGATGCCGGCATCGGTGTATTTGGTGAGCAGACCATCAAGCACCTGGCGGGCTGGGCCGTCGTACTTGTCGAAGTAGCCGGTTTTGCGCAACTGGTCGGCGCGCTGTTTGCGTGTAAGCGGCGGCTGGTCGAAGACGATGTGGCAGATCACGTCGAAGGGATCCGGGTCGTCACCGAGCTTCTTGCGTACATCGGCAATGAGGTCATCCCAAAAAACACCGGCCTCGGCCAGCTCGTCGATGATGGCCTGCTTGCGGTCGGCGCCTGACCATCGACGCAGAAAGTCGTCCAGTGAGGCGAACTGCTCCCGTACGCGCTTCCGGGTGTAGTCCTTCAGGCTTTCGGTGATGAGGTCGCCTTGCGCATCGAGGTATTGCACGCGTTCCGCCACGACGGAGACTTCGACATTGTCGACGTAAAACTTCGTGATCTTGGCGTCGCCGGCGTCATCATCGGCACCGGTGTCGTCGTTGGTCCAAGTCTCCCCTTCGTCCGCGCCGTACTCGGCCGGGTCTTCCGCGATGCCGACGCCGCCTTCAACGCCTTGCTCATCTTCCGGAACGGGCGACGCCCCCTCTGCGGGGTTGTAGACCTGAACCGGGTCACCGTCGAAGTTGGGGTCCGCAAACAGCTCGGTTGCCTTCTTGAAGTCGAGAATGGTGAACCAATGCTTGTTGTAGTCGTCGTTGATGCGGGTTCCACGCCCGATGATCTGTTTGAACTCGGTCATGGACTGGATTCGTTGATCCAGCACGATGAGCTTGCAGGTTTGGGCATCGACGCCCGTGGTCATGAGCTTGCTGGTTGTGGCGATGACGGGATAGCGCTCTTCCGGATTGATGAAGTTGTCGAGCTCGGCCTTGCCCTCGTTTTCATCCCCCGTGATGCGCATGACGTACTTGTAGTTCTCGGCTATGCGTTTGGGGTTCAGATTGACCAGCGCTTGGCGCATGCGCTCGGCGTGATCGATGTTTTCGCAGAAGACGATGGTCTTTTGATACGGATCGGTGCGCTCCAGAAACTCAGTGATCTTGGCCGCGACGACGGGCGTGCGCTTTTCCAATACCAGGGTTCGATCAAAGTCTTTCTGGTTGTAGATCCGGTCTTCGATCTCGTTGCCGTGCTTATCGACCTGACCCTTGGTTGGGCGCCAGCCTTCGAGATCCCTGTCCAGATCGATACGCACAACTTTGTAGGGCGCGAGAAAGCCATCTTCGATGCCCTGCTTCAATGAGTAGGTGTAGACCGGCTCGCCGAAGTAGTCGGTATTGGAAACGTCATTCGTTTCCTTCGGCGTGGCAGTCAGGCCCAAGTGCGTGGCACCGGAGAAGTACTCCAAAATGGCCCGCCATGATGAATCTGCCGCTGCGCTGCCGCGATGGCATTCGTCGATCACCACCAGGTCAAAGAAGTCCGGCGAGAACTCCTTGTAGATGTTCTTCTCTTCTTCAACGCCTGTGACTGCCTGGTAAAGCGACAAGTAGATCTCGAAGGACTTGTCGATTGACCGGTTGGTGACCTTGGTCATGGCCTGACCAAATGGCTTGAAGTCGTTGTTCTTGGTTTGATCGACGAGGATGTTGCGATCGGCTAGGAAGAGGATTCGCCTTTTGTGCTTCGACTTCCACAGCCGCCAGATGATCTGAAAGGCTGTGAAGGTCTTACCGGTGCCGGTGGCCATCACCAGCAGGATGCGATCTTGACCGCGCGCTACCGCCTCAACAGCACGATTGATGGCCACCGTTTGGTAGTAGCGCGGGACCCGGCCGCTGCCATCGTCGTAGTAGGGCTGCTCAACCGTGGGGCGGGCCGTTTCGTCCAGCCCTTTGTATTGCCGATATCTAGCCCACAGCTCCTCGGGCGATGGGAACTCGTCTAAGCTCAGCTCACGCTCGACCGGGCCGCCAAGACCCGTGCTGTCGTGGAAGAGGAAACCATCACCGTTGCTGCTGATTCGAAACGGTGCATCGAGCGCCTCGCCATAAGCCAGCGCCTGCTGCATGCCGTCGCCCAGGCTGTGGTTGTTGTCCTTGGCCTCGATCACGGCGATCGGGAGGTTCTTCTTGTAGCTCAGCACATAGTCCGCGCGCCGTTTCTTGCCGCGGGCGTGCAGACGGCCACGGACGATGATGCGGCCCGCCGTAAACGTGACCTCTTCACGAATCTGGTCGTGCACGTTCCAACCGGCCTTGACCAATGCCGGCGTGATGAACTTCGTGCAGATGTCGCGTTCGCTGAGCGACTTCTTGTTCATTGGCTGACGCCCCCAATCGCTCCGTCAGAGCTTTCCCGACTCCAACGAGCCTTAACGTCAGCTTGCCACAATATTTTCTCGCTTGGTGTCTGAATTCAAGCTTGATAATCGGAGCGCTTCGATAAAGGAAGCCAACGTAGCGGCAATTTCGCAACTTTTAGCGTCACCCAGTCCCTCGCCAATACAGCCCCCACATTCGGCCAGCGACACGAGTCCCCAGGCCGCCACGACGGTCGCCCACAAGAGCCGGATAAGGAGACCGGCCTGCGGTGGTTTGGGCGCACCGCAGGCCGGTCGGCGTGTTACTCGCTGATGCGGAACTCGCTGAGATTGGGGTCGGCGGCGATTTGATCCGGGGTGAACCGCCACGGAATCCACTGCTTGTCCGAATAGGCCTGCGTCATGTCCTGGAAGTACGGTGACGCCGGGTCGGTGGACTGCGAGTAGGTCACAAAGCCTTCGGCGACCGGATCGCCATTGTCGTCCCAGGTGACGGTCTGGATATAGCTGTTACCGCGGATAACCGGATAGCCGCCGTCGACCAGATTGGCCCGGCCGGCAATGGTGAATGAGCCTTCGAAGCCCTCACCGCCGAAGATCGGGATCGGGTCGTGCACGTTCGAGGTCTGCAGGCTGCCCATGGTCGCATCCAGTGCCACGCCCTGATCGCCCAGCACTTCCACGGCATCAGCCAGCGCCGCAATGACCTCCGGGTTGGCGGTGTTGAGATCCCGTGGCGTGTTGACCGGGTCATCCACGCTGAACGGCGTCAGCCACAGCGGCAGGCTGGTGTCGTCGGCGCGGCGCCAGAACTCCCGCCAGATATGACCGCCCACCGCATCCAGGTTGTTGGAGCGGTCCCAGGTTTCCAGGACGGCGCAGGCGCCGGAAATATCGACAGGCGTGCCGCCACTGCTGATTGCGGTCCCGGTTGGGCAGATATCAGCGAGCACGTCATCCAGTGCAATGCGGGCGGTGTACACGGCGCTCGACAACACGATGTCCTGCAGCTCGGCCAGATCGGCAAAGCCCGTGCCGGGCCGGCCATCGCTGCCGTCCAGGCGTTCCTGCACGTGGCGAATGCAAAGCCGTGTGCGTAGTGAGCGGGCCGATTCCTCGTTGCCGATGATGGCCGCAAAGCCGGTGATCGGCTCTTCCGGATGGGTTAGCCAGTAGCTGTCATTGCAGTTATGCACCCAGTCGTCGCGGACCAGTGTGGGCAGGTTCGACGGCCCGAAGATGCCGGGTGCCGGAGCGTCCTCGTCGGTGTCCCAGTCGCAGCTGGCCTGGTTGCCGGAGAGCACGGGCAGTCCGGGAACCAGCTGGGCAAAGGCGGCTGACACCGTGCTTTGGCAGGCTTGGACCTTGCTGTCCGGCACGTTGGGCACCACGGTCACATCTCCGTAGTACGCCTGCCCACCGGGCCCGGTAGCGATGGTGTTGACCCAGGGTACGCCCAGCACGGAGGCGTGCAGCTCGATGAATTCTTCCAGCGAATCGGCGCGATTCCATTCGAAGAACTGGTTGATCAGCCGCGTGTTCTCGGCATTGGCATCGCGCAGCGTATAGGCCCGGTCCGTGCCCCAGGGCAGTACCGGAACCCCGGAGACCGTGAGCGTCAGCATGGGGCCGAAGCGGCTCTTGTATAGCGTACGGGTCTCTTCGGTGATGGAGCCGTCGGACTCCAGCACCTGCACGGTGTACTCGGTGGGCTCCATAGCCACGGTTTCGCCGTCGAACACGTAACTGGTCGGATCGCCAGGCGCCAGGGTCAGCTCGTAGAACGTGAAGCGGTAGGCCGTTGAAACCGTGTGACTCCAGGCCACGTTTTCGTTAAACCCGATCAGCGCGGCGGGTACGCCGTATAGCGCGGCGCCCATGATGTCGAGTTCACCCGGAATCGTCATATGCGCCTGGTACAGCCGCTCGGTGCCAATCCACGGAAAATGTGGATTGCCGAACAGCATGGATTGGCCCGACTGGGTGGCACCGGCCGATAGTGCATACATGTTGCTGCCGATATCCAGGCCATTGCTGAGCGGGAATTCGGCGCGGTCCACGCTGCTGGTGGTCTGCTGCTGGCCCCCAACCGGCGGTTGGGCCCCGGCAATCTCGCTGACAAACACCGAGCTACTGGCCAGGACCGACAGCCGGAAATAGCGGCGGTATATATCGGTGGCAGTGATCGGCGTGACCCACTCGGCATCGCGGCAACTGGCGTGGCGACCGGGATGCTCGCCCGCTTTCAGCTCGGCGACGTAGCGTGAGTAACCCGCCGCAAAGCCCGCCGTGGCGGCGGCAGCTTCCGGGCTGGCGTCAGCGGCCAGTGCGGCGACGCGCTCGGCGGTGGCGACATGGCGCCAGAAAAAGTCGGATTCGACGTTGTTGGAGGTATTGCCATTGGCCTGGAGCGTATACGTGCCGTCGCGGCCGAAGTAACGCGCGCGCTCACCCTGAATGGTGATCAGGTCCTCGGCCAGTACGCAGAGATTGTCTTCTGCGTGGACATATCCATAGCCGTAGCCGATATCCCCGTAATCATTCCCGGTGATATGGGGGACACCGAACGAGCCCCGCTTGATCTGGGCGTCATAGGTCAGGGTGCCGGTGACCGGATCGTCACCCCCGGCGTTGTCGCCGATCCGTTGGGAACTGCCGCAGCCGCTGGTCAACAGCAGTGCGGCGGCCAGCGTGCTGGCGCCTAGAATCGAGTGTCGCATTGTTGTCTCCTGCACCGCCCGGGCAGGTCTGCGCCGGGGGGATGTTGTAGTCGGCTGGGATCTTTGTCCCAAGCCCTCACATCTTAACGCAGCAGCCGTTGCTTTGAGCCCGGCGTCCAAGTTCGGACACAAAAAAATAGCGGACCGAGCTTTCGCTACAGTCCGCCAACTAGCGGTTGGTACCACCCCACTCGGCTCCCCAGCCGTCAGGATGGTTCCCACCCTGCACAACGCTTTGTCAACGCCGCGTCAAGTTTTGTCGAGGTGGTCTCAGTCGTGCCTTGAACGGCCGCCCTGGACCGACGAACGTGGGTGTCGGTCCTTGGAGTTGCCGGTCGCATGACCTGTCGAGGTGGAATCGACTACCGTATGCAGCCTTCTCACTTGACCGCATCAGTACAGGCAACCTATGGCACAGCAGCCCGAACTCCCCGATTTCAAGCTCGACGACAGCAGTCTTTACCGTGAAGAGGTGTACAGCGACCGCAAGACTGGCGGTATTCGCAAGCTGGTTCCGATTACCGTGGATGGCGAGGATGATGCGTCCCGGCCGGTGCTGTTCGAAGGTCAGGCCAGTGTGTACACGCCGGGTGGCGCCCTGCCGCTGAATTTTGAACTGCCGGGTCCGACGCTGGCCGAGGCAGTGGCGCAGTACGGTGATGCGGCGCGCGCCGCCCTCGAGCAGACCATCGAGGAGATTAATCAGATGCGGCGCGAGCAGCAGTCCTCCATCGTCGTGCCGGGTCAACAGCCCGCCGGTGGTGCGGGTCTGATCGACCCAACCGGTGGACGCGGCGGCCCGATCCGCTAGCGAACGACCGCCCAAAACAAAGCGCCCCATGGCGGATTGCCATGGGGCGCTGTTCATCTTGGCCTGAGCGAATTAGTAGCGGCTGCCACCAAACTGCAAGTCGAGGCCAACGGCGGCCAGGTCGACATCGGTGTCGTCCAGGGCGTAGCGCTCGTAACCGAGGTTGAGCGCAACGACTTCACCCAGCGGCAGGCTCGCGCCCACACCGTAGAAGACGTCTTCGCCGTCCGTGGTCGCGCGACCACCCAGCGGTCCCTCGGCTTCGGCATCCCAGAAGAGCTCACCCAGCTTGCCGTACACCGAAGCCCGCTCGCCCAGCGGGATGTGCAGCACGCCGGCCAGCGTCAGGCCGTCGGCCGTGTAGGTTGCAGCGCCCTCGTCATAGTCGCCAAAGTCGGTGTAACCACCTTCGATGCCGATCACGGGCGTCAGGCGACCGCCGACACGCAGACGATAGCTGGTGCGGTTGTCTTCGACATTGTCGTCATCGTCGGGGAATTCCTCGGATTCGACGCGGAAATAGCCGATGTCTGCACCGACGTAGCCGTAGGGGTCGAAGTCGGCCTGTTGGGCCAGCGCAGCGGGTGCGCAAAGCGTTGCGGCCAAACCTGAGGCGAGTAGTGTCTTGAACGTCATGTTCATGTTGTCACTCCATTGAAATGAAAGCAGGGGCCGCCGCGCCGGGCGCAGCGGCGATTCGTAAAGGGGTGGGCCGGAGACGCCCCGGCCCGACGACAGCGCAGTGGCTGCCAGGCGCTACGCTTAGGACGTGGCGTCTTCCACGGTGAGCTTGTCGATCACATCGTGTACGCCGTCCGTGTTGTAGGCGATTTGCTTGGCCAGCTCGGCCTCGGCATCGGACTCGACACGACCCGTCAAGGTCACGACCGAATCGTTGGTGTCGACATCGATGCTCAAACCACTGGTGGAGTCATTGGCCAGCAGGCGGGTCTTCACCGCAGCCGTCGTGCTGGCATCGTCCATGGTGTCGCCGAAGCCATCGTCCTGCCGGGCTTGGGTGTCCAGCTCGGGCTCAACGGCGATTTCGTCGTCCACGTCGAGTATGGCGTCCATGCCCGAGGCGATTTCGATGGCCAGATCACGCTGGACTTCGGTCTCGACCGTCCCGCCGATGGTGGCCTTTTGCTTGTGGACGTTCACGTCCAGATCGAACGGGTTCAGGCTCTGGTTGACCGTGTAAGCGGTGACCAGGCGACCCTCTAGAAACGCGTCATAGGCGGCGCCGGTGAAACTCCGTTCACTGCCGGATTCGACGTCATCACCGGCTGCGCTGAGCACCGGATGATGGGTGTCGTGATGGCCGATGGGTGCGGCGACCAGCGCCAGCGGGGAGACACTCAGGCCCACTACGACCAGCCCGCGTGTCAGGCGGCGGGCGGGTGTTTGGCTGTCTGTGTGCTTGCTGTTGTTCATCTGCCTCGTCCTTCGATTGGGATGAAAGGCCGATGCCTGTTCGCATCGACGCCACCGTGGGCGCAATCGCGATGCCAGATGATGTAAAACGTTGAATTGTAAGAATTAATTCAGGGATCGGGCGCGCCTCGCCCGATCGAGCGCCCCATGCGGGCTCAGAACTGTTGCCCGACGGCAACGCCGAGGCCGGGAAAGCGCCTAAGTGCTTGTTATAAAAGGAGTGGGTGCTGTCGTTACTCCGCGACAGCACCCTTTTTCTAGCGCTTGTCGAACACCACAACCGATTGGCGGCTGACCGCGGCCAGTTGGCCATCGGGTCTCCACAGGCGGGCATCGGCCTGGGCAAAGCCGTCCCGGGCGCCCTGGGTGTGGACGTCGTAGTACCACCAGTCATCCCCCGCGCCGGCGTCGCCGGGTGGGTTGAGCAGGTCGAAGGACCAGGTCATGGAACTGGCCGGTGCCGGCCGATTGAGCATGGGCAACACGCTGGGCGGCCAGACATCGAGCAGGCCGATGAGAACCGCGTCGCCCTGACCGACCGGGTCCCGGTAGCGGCACCATCCCGCGAAGTCGGGCTGCGGGGTGTTGGAGAACGGCACGCCCCCCTGCGTCCAGACCAGGTCATAGTGTTGGAGGAACACCGGGGTCATGCCCGGGATCTGCGGCAGTTGCAGGCCCTGGTCGGGTGGTGGGGCCTCGGGGCGGGCGGTGCCCGGGATCACGATGTCGGAATCCCGGCCGCCGCCGAAGCTGGCCGTGGCGGTGGCGCAGACCTGGTCATGCTGGATGATCCGGGCTTCCATCTGGGTGACGGACTTGCCCTGCCGCAACACGGTGCTGGTCACGGTGGCGGTCTCCGGTGCGACCGGGCCGACAAATGCCACCGTCATGGCACGCAGGTCGCGCTCGGCGGGTACCTGACCGCGCATGGCCTGGTACAGCACCGCGCCGACAAGCCCACCGTAAATGGCCCGGCCCTGGCTCCAGTCTTCGCTGAATGTCAGCGATTGTTCCGGGGCAGCCGTCATCCCGCCGATCAGGTCGGCAAATTTCGTCGTACTCATGATCGGGCCTAGCGAGCGCGCTTCAGCGCTGACTGGTCGAAATCGCGGTCGTCCAGGCCTTCCTGGAACGCGTAGTTCTCGAATTTCAGCGTGGTCGACTTGCCGGTCTGGTGATTGACCATTTCCATCCGACCCGGGCGCCAGTAGTCATCCAGATACTCCTGGTACTCGTGCAGCGTCAGCGTCTTGAGATGCGAATTCTTCCGGTCGTAAAACTCGATCTTGCGCGGGCGGTACTCGGCCTGGTCCATCCAGACGATTTGCTTGGTGTAGCCCGAGTTTTCGTCGGTGGGATAGCGCTCGATGACAAAGACCTGCTCGCCGTCCAGCGTTTCGTCGCGCAGGTACTTGTATGTGTACTTCTCGATTTCCTGCGAGGACAAATCCTCATAGGCGAACTCGCTGCCCATGAATGGGCCCGATTTGTTGCTGCTGGCGATGCGCTTGACCCGCTTGAGCGCCGGCAGATAAAGCCATTGATCGTCGTCACCCGTCTTATGCGAGTAGGTCAGCAGCGCCGTACCACGCACATCGCGCGGCTGGTCGAAGATGATCATGCTCTTGTCGCCATCGTCGGCCACTTCCAGCGCGCGAGAGCGCATTTCGCGAATCGACTCGTCACCGTTCTTGTTCCGCAGAATCATGGTCAGGTCGACGACCGAATCACCCCAGCCGGTGTCACGGGCATCGGCTTCGGTGGCGATCTCCAGACCGCGGGCCTCGGCATCCTGCGCCTGGGCGCCCAGCGGCAGGGCGGCTGCCAGCAGCAGGCTGATGCCGCCAAACCAAGGTGTTTTAGTGAGAGTAGGCATGGGAATCCTCCAAGGGGGTTTCAGAAGTGGTTTCGCGATCCCGGTCCAACAGCAACAGCAGGGTCGGGAGCAGGAAGAAATCGGCGATCAGCGCGCAGATGATGGCGATGGATGTCAGCTGCGCCATACCGCTATTGGGCAGAAAGGCGCTTTGCGCCAGTACGGCGAATCCGGCGACCAGGATCAGGCTGGTGGTCGTCAGCGCCGTGCCCACCGTGCGGAAGCTATAGACGATGGCTTGCTCCGGTGTTTGGTCCAACTCGCGCCGTGCGCGCAGATATTTGGATAGGAAGTGGATGGTGTCGTCCACGACGATACCCACGGTCATGCCCAGCACGATGGCCATGGTGAAGTTGATCTTGCCGTCGATGATGCCCCACAGGCCGAAGGCCAGTCCCAGCGGGACCAGGTTGGGGATGAGCGACAACAGGCCCATCTTCCAGCTGGCCAACGCGAGAATCAGCAGAAAGCTGATGCCGATCAGCGCCACGGGCATGCCGATGAACATGCTCTTGATGTTGCGATCGGCGATGTACGAGAACATCACGGCCGGGGAGACGCCAATGGTTTCCATGCCGGGCGCGTTCTCGGCGAGCCAGGCATGGGCTTCGTCCACCAACGCGCGTGTCTCGACGGCATCCAGATGCTCAAAGGCCACGAAAAACCGCGTCGCCGACTTGTCGATGTTGATCTGATTGCCCAGATCCAGGCCGAACGGCAGCGAAAACTCGTAGAGCAGCAGATACTGGGCGGCCAGCTCCGGGTTGTCGGGCACGCGGTAGTAGGCCGGATCATCCCCGTGCATGTTCTTGTTCAGGCGCTTGAAGATGTCCGACACGCTGGCGACATGCTTGACGCGTGGGTCGGCCAGCCACCATTGCTTGAAGGCGTCGAGTTGTTTGAGATACGCCGGATCGGTGACGCCGCCTGCGCCTCCGGGGGCCTCCAGGTCGAACTCCATGGTGTACAGCCCGGTGATGTTGTCGGCCACCCAGTCGGTGTCGGTGCGGAACTTCACGCTGGTATCGAAGTAATGCACAAAGGTTTCGTTGGCCTGATTCAGCGGCACCAGAGCGCAGAGCACAGCGGCCACGACGATGCTGACGATCAGCACGGGTCGCTTGCGGTGAACCACGAACTGGCCCAGCGACTCCATGCGCCGCGACAGGCCGCCCGATTGCTGCGGCACCTTGACGGGCAGCAGCATCATCAGCGCCGGCAGCAGGCTAACCGACAGCAGCCAGGCCACGATGACGCCCATCGCCACGATATTGCCGAGATCGCGCAGTGGCGGACTGTCGGCGAAGTTAATCGATAGGAATCCTAGCGCCGTGGTGACCGAGGTCAGGAAGATGGGCATGAAGTTCACGCGTAGCGACTCGATTAGCGCCGAGCGTTTGTCCTGACCCTCGCGCATGTTGGCGAACATCGACACCAGCACATGGATGGAGTCGGCTACGGCCAGCGTCGAGACGATGAGCGGTGCGGAAATCGACGGCGGCGTGAACTGGATGCCGGCGTAGGCCGTCAACCCCACCGAGGCCATCATCGAAGTGAAGATCACCCCCAGCGTGCCGACCGTGCCGGCAATCGAGCGCACCAGCACCCAGGTGATGACAATAATCACCAGGTACATCAGCGGGATGAGCGACGCGACATCCTGCTGGCTGGCCTCTGAAAACGACACCGACATGAAGTTGCTGCCGGTTAGGTAGATATTGTGGTCCGGATACTTGGCCAGCATGTCCTCGCGCAGGGCGCGGACTTCGGCCGCAACCTCCTCGACTTCCGAGTCGTCCAGTGCCGGCAGTTGATGCACGACATTGACGGCGATGGCATGGCCGGATTCCGAGGTCAGCCGACCGATGAGCAGGGGTTCATTGACCGCGATGTCGCGAATCCGCTGGATTTGTGCATCGCTGAGCTCGCGTGCGTCTTCGACCAGCGGGGCGACGAGCAGGTCGTCACCATCTGCCTCCGTATGCTGGTAGTTGGTGACCGAGTCCACGCGCAGCGAATAGATCAGCCCCCAGGCACGGTCGGTGAGTTCTTCGGCCAAGGCCAGCGTGTCGCGGTTGAACGCGGTGTCACTGGCCGTGGGTTCGATGACAATGAGCGAGTTGTCATTCTTGGTGTAGCGGTCCTGGACCTGATCGAAGGCCACCAACTGCGGGTTCCCCGGGCCGAAGTACACCCGGTAGTCCTTGCTCATCCCCAGTTTTGGCCCGGCGGTCCCAGCCACCGTGGCAACCAGCGGATAACTGCAGGCGGCGACCAGGGCCAGCGACAGCAATAGCGTGAGCCACACGTGGTCCACGACCCAGCGGCCGTAGGCGGCGACCAGACCGTCCAGGCGCGAGATCTGCCTTGAAGTGTTCATGGCGGTACTCCCCTCAACAATAGAATTCGGTGGTGTCCGCGCGGCCCGTTAGGCGCGCATGGATTCCAGGTAATGGACCAGGCCGCGATGGCTGGCTTCGAAGTGCTCACGGCATCGCGAGGCCTTGGCCATGGCCCAGATCCCTTCGATGGCGCAGATGATGAAGATGGCGACATCCTCGGGGTCGACATCACGCCGGCCTTCGCCGATCTCCTGCGACTTACGCACGCCGGCCATGATTCCGCGCTTCCATTCGAAAAAGATGGCGAATAACGGCTCGCGAAACACCGGGTCGCTGCCAGCCAGTTCCTGGGTCAGGTTGGCGAAGGGGCAGCCCAGCGCCAGCATGTCCTCGTCCACGGAGCGGGCGTGCTCGGCGACGTAGGCAATCGCGGCTTCCAGCGGCCGGTCGGCCTCCAGCATGGGACGCCACCGCGTCTCCACCCAGGGTCGGACGACCTCTTCGATCACGGCCAGGCCCAGGGCCTGCTTGTTGCGAAAGTGGTGGTACAGCGCGCCTTTGGTGACTTCGGTGGCGCGCAGGATCTGATCCAGGCTGGAGGCATGAAAGCCGTTACGGTGCATCTCCGCAAAGGCGGCCTCCAGCAGGCGCTGGCGCGTGGCGTCGGGCTGGCGGCGCATGTTCATGCCGCGCGCCCCTGCATTGGCCGGGCTGCTGCCGATGGTCGATACTGGGCATGGATCGCCCGCCCATCGAGGCCGGTGGTTTCAACGATCGACATCGCTAGCCGTGGAATCCGATGCATCAGCCGTCCAGAGTGCAAACAAGTGACATACCGACCAGTATGTACGTGGCGGGGGCCAGGTCAAGCCTCCGGCTGTGCTGGCCGGGGGGTGGCCGATGAGCGGTCTGGCCTTGTTGCTGTCGCCGCTGGAGTGGGTGCTTGTCGTTGTGGCTTTCGGTTCAGCCGTGCTGTCAGGCATTGCGGGGGCCGGTGGCGGCACGATCTTGATCGGCGCGATTTACGCCGCTGGGATGCCGCCCGTGGTCGCGGTACCACTGCATGCGGTGGTTCAGATGGCGTCCAACGCCAGCCGCGTTTTTGCCTACCTGCCCCATGTGCGCTGGCGGGCGGCCATCGTGTTCTGCCTGGGTGCGCTACCCGCGCCCTTTGTCGTGGCGCCGCTGGTGGCGCAGGTCAATCCGGACTATGTCCGCCTGGTCATGGCCGGTTTCATCCTCTGGACGCTGCTGCCCCGGGCCTCGCACGCATTGGGTCTGAGCGAACGGGCGGCCATGGGCACAGCCGGCGCGCTGAACGGGGGCGTGGGGGCAGTCGTGGGCGCCACAGGTTTGCTCATCGGCCCGTTTTTCCTCCGGCCGGATTGGGCCAAGGAATCGACCATCGGCACCTTGGCGCTGTGCCAGTCGCTGGGTCATGCCTTTAAGGTCGCGGCGTTTGCGACCGTCGGGTTTGCGATGCTGGATCAGTTACCCCTGCTGCTGGGCATGATTGCCGGCGTGGTGACCGGCACGGCCGTGGGCCGCTGGCTGCATCAGTTTGTGCAGGAAGCTGCTTTTCGTCCCTTGTTCCGCGGGATTCTTGCCGTGTTGGCCATCAAGCTCGTCTGGGACGCCGGTCAGCGGCTCTGGCTGGTCTGAGCAAGCGTTGGCCGGGCCGTGGCTCGTCATGCGTTGACCCGGCTGACGGCACCGCTGAACCGATCGACCCTTGCCAGAGACTGATACACGGCGTTTACTTGGTGCAGTGCCGCATTGGCCGCATGCCCCGGATGCGCGTCGTCGGCCTGCCCATTTCAGCCGCCAGCCCCTGGCCATGGTCTCCATGAAAAACCCCCCGCATCTCCTGCAACGCGATCTCGCCCACGCAACCGACTATGCGACCTGGCGGGAAATCGCACTGGAACTCGATCACCGGGAGGGGCACGACGTCTGGCGGGCCGAAGATGCCTGCGACGGCTACGACCATTGGCTGATCAAGGAGCGCCTGCTGGAGTTGCGGCGGATGCGCCGGGATAACGATGTCCGCCGCCTGGTGTTTCGTCTGCACGAGGGGCTGCACGGCAATCTCGGCAACATGGCCAACCCGGCGCTTTATGCCTATTGCCGGGTGGGGACCAAGCGCCTGATTACCGAGTATGTCGAGGAGGTCTCCAAGGCGCTGATCTGGATTTGCGACACCGAGTTCGACGACTTCGGCTACGAGGAAAAAATCCTCTTCTTCAAGCGTACGGGTGTGTCCTTCGGCCGTTCGGCGCTGATGCTGTCCGGTGGCGCGACCCTGGGCATGTTCCATTTTGGCGTGATCAAGGCCCTGCATGAGCAGGGTTTGCTGCCGCGTGTCATCTCGGGCTCGTCGGCGGGCTCGATCGTGGCGGGCGGGGTCGCGACGCGCACGGACGAGGAGATTGCACGGACCTACGATCTGGAAACCCTCAACCTGGATGCCTGGCAGAAGCTGGATTTCCGTACGGCCGTGAAGGGGCGTGCGCTGATGAATCCCGATGTGCTGGCCCGGTGTCTGGAATCCAATATCGGCGACAACACCTTCGAAGAGGCGTTCGAACACACCGGCCGCATTCTCGATATCACGGTGTCCCCGGCCGAGCGGCATCAGCATGGCCGGTTGCTGAACTATCTGACCTCACCCAACGTGTTGATCTTCAAGGCGTCTCAGGCCAGCTGCTCGGTCCCCGGGCTGTTCCCGCCGGTGACGCTCAAGGCCAGGGAATATGAGGGTGACGTGGTCGACTACATGCCAAGCAAACGCTGGGTCGATGGCTCGCTGTCCAGCGACCTGCCCATGCTGCGGCTGGCCCGCCTGCACAACGTGAACCACTACATCGTCAGCCAGACGAATCCGCATGTCGTGCCGTTTCTGGCCAAGGATACCGCTACCGGCCTGCTGCCCTTTGCGCGTGACTGGGTCATGAGCAGCGGCAAACAGACCATCGACCTGGCCCGCATGCATTTCCGCAACCGGGGATTCGGCCGGGTGGTTCGCCAACTCCACGCCTTGACCAATCAGCGCTACACCGGCGATGTCACGATTCTGCCCCGCTACACCCCAAAGAAAATGATGCGGGCACTGGCCAACCCGACAATGGAAGAGATGAAGCGCTACGTTGAGGACGGCGAGCGTGCCACCTGGCCGACCATCGAACGGGTTCGCATCCAGACCGAAATCAGCCGGACCTTTGAAGAGTGTCTGATCCGTCTGAAAGCGCAGCGATTTGGTCGTCGTCGCGATGATGCACCGATGCGGGTGTCGCGTAGCTAATCGTCAGGCGCAGACCCAGATTCGCGGCCGCATCGGTCGCCGGCTGCGCGCTGGCCAGCATTCATGGTGGACTGCCAGTCTAGACTGATCGGCGGGGTAGCCGCCGTCGGCACCAGCGCTCCATTTGATCCAGCCAGCCGGCCCAGCGGCGTGAAACCTGGGCGATCAGCCCCAGTCCGGCCACAAGCATCAGAATCCCCGGCCCTGGCGTGACGAGCATGATCACCCCCACCGGGATCAGCAGCATCGACAAGGTCATGTACAGCGGCTTGATCCAGCGATGGCGAATACGCTGGGCGCGCCAGTCGTGGTACGCCACGAAGCGGTGGCCGGGCTGCGCCTGGCCGAGCACCTGCAGATGTGCGCGTAGGCTGCCGCGATTCGTGCGCTTGGCCTGGCTCATGTCAGGCGTTTGGATTCACGCGCGACCAGGCGGTCGCGGCCAGAGGGCTGAATGCGCTTCACGTGACCGGGAATCAGCCGGGCCCAGGCCGGGAATCGTCTGAGGAAGTGAAAGACCAGCACCCGGACGATCTGCCGCCAGCCTCGCTGACGCGGCACTTCCTGCCGCTGCACGCGGTGGCAGGCGGTATCCATCAAAGCGACGAGTCGGTCGCGCAACAGTCCTGCGAACTCGGTATCCCGAATGAACAGGTTGGCCTCCAGGTTCAGCGCCAGACTGAAGGGGTCCAGGTTGCTGGACCCGACGGTGGCCCAATCATCGTCGATGATGGCCACCTTGCCGTGCAGCGGTCGGTCGATGTATTCGTGGATTTCGATGCCGGCATTGAGCAGATAGTCGTAAAGCGTGGATGCCGCCTGGCGCACATAAAACTTGTCCGGCTCGCCCTGCAGGATCAGGCAAACACGCACGCCCCGTTCGGCGGCCAAGCGCAGTGCACGCAGGAACCGATATCCGGGGAAGAAGTACGCATTGGCGATGATGATCTCGCGCCGCGCGTTAACAATGCCGTCGTAATACCACTGCTCAATCGCCTGGTCGTGGTCTGCATTGTCGCGCCACACCAAGGCTGCCTGGGCGTGCCGGGCCGGCTTGAGCGGGTTGGGTCGATACCAGCGCAGGCGGCGTAGCCAGCGCCGGCGCTCCGGTGTGTTGATGCGCCCGACCTGCTTGCGGCAGAACTGGTGCATCTCATCGACCACCGGACCGGTGACCCGAACCGCGTAATCCTGTTTCGATTTGGGGCCGTGCTCGCGGACGTGCTCCATCGAATAATTGATGCCGCCGATGTAGCCGACGGTGGCGTCGATGATTGCGAACTTGCGATGCAGGCGGCGGAACAAATTGGTCTGATAACCGAGCACCCGCCCTCTGGGGTCGTAGACGTGCAGGTTGATGCCGGCATCGGACAGTGACTGGACAAAGCTGGCCGGCAGGCTCCCCGAGCCGAACCCGTCGACGGTGATATCGACGCGCACGCCACGTTCGGCCGCCTGGATGACCGCCTTGTGCAGCTGGTAACCAATTTCGTCATCCCACCAGATGAAGGTCTCGATCAGGACCTCTTCGCGGGCCCGTTCGATATCTGCCAAGACCCGGGGGTAGAACATCTCCCCGTTCTCCAGCAGTTCAATGGTGTTATCCCGCGTCCAGCGCCCGTTGATCAAAACGTTAGCTCCACGCTCATCGGTGCGTGGTCAGATAAATGCGACCAGGGTGCGCCGGTATGTGCTTCGGGATGCGTGGCCTGTAGGTTGCGGATGTAGATGCGATCTAGCCGCAGCAGGGGGAGTTGGACCGGGAAGGTCCGTGCCGCCTGTCCGTAGGCCTGGATGAAAATCTCCCGCAGCCCGGCACGTTCCTGCAGCAGGCCATGAGCCTGTTGGCGCCAATCGTTGAAGTCACCGGCGACCACCAGCGGCGCGTCCTCCGGAATATCCCGGGCGACCAGGTCACACAGCAGGTTGAGCTGCTGCATTCGCTGACCGCCCGTCAGCCCGAGATGGGTGCAGATCACATGCAGTTCGCGATCCTGCTCGGGTTGCTGGACCACGCTGTGCAGCAGGCCGCGCCGTTCGTGCTGGCGGGTGGACACATCGTGGTTCTCGTAGCGCAGGATGGGCCACTTGGACAGCAGGGCATTTCCGTGATGCCCTGCGGGATAAACGGCGTTGCGGCCATAAGCGAAGTTCGACCAGATCGTGTCGGCCAGAAATTCGTACTGCGGTCCCTCAGGCCAGGTCTCATAACGCGTGGAGTGCTCCTGGTGGTCGCCCAGGACTTCCTGCAGGCAGACCAGGTCGGCGCCGCTGCCGCGTATCGCCTCACGCAGTTCATGCAGGATGAACTTGCGGTTGAACGACGAGAATCCCTTGTGCATGTTGAGCGTGAGTAGCTTCATGAGCCGTTGGTCTTGGTCAGGGTCGGGGGGGCTGTACAGCCCGGCGAAGCCGGCCCGGGCGGGCTAGCCTGCAAGCCGGTTTGTCCTGCGAGTCCCCGATGAACGTGATTCCTACGATGTATCGCCTGCTGGCCGCCGTGCCTGTTTGTCTGCTGCTGGGCGCCTGCAGCGTCATGCCGCCCGAGCAGTTTCCGCGCATGGACTCCGTCAATGTCGACCGTTATATGGGCGGATGGTTCGTGATTGCGCATATCCCGCCCGGGGTGGTCAGCGATTCGTACAACAACATCGAGCGCTACCAGCGCGGTGACGGCAACCGCATCAACACGGTGTACACGTATCGGGACGGCGGCTTTGACGGTGAAGCCAAACGAATGGAGCCCACGGGGTTTGTGCTGGACGAAGGCGATGGCGCGGTCTGGGCCATGCAGTTCATCTGGCCCATCAAGATGGAGTACACCATCGCGTATGTGGACGCCGCCTACGAGACCACCATCGTCGCTCGATCCAAGCGCGACTGGGTGTGGATCATGGCGCGTCGCCCGCAGATCGACGAGGCCACCTACCAGGGTCTGGTACAGCGCGTGGCAGCCCTGGGGTACGACGTCGGCCAACTGCGTAAGGTCCCCCAGCAGCCTTTGAACCGGCGTCAGGATGTGGATTTCGAACTGACCACCGATTAGCCCGCGGAGGCGAGCTTTCGACGCGCCAGACGTTGGATGAACCACAGTGCGGTCAGGCAAACCAGCGTGACCAGCACCAACAACGCAATGCGGGTCGGGTCGGGGTGCTCGATCAGCGCCCGCAGCTGATGTCCCACGGCCGTCATGGCCAGCACGCTGGGTAGCAGGCCGACGAAGGTGCCGATGCTGTAGACCACAACACCGATGCCGGCGGCTCCGAGCACCGCATTCACCACCGGATACGGTGCGACAGGCACCAGTCGTAGCACCGCCAGTCCGACCACGCCGCTGCGTCGTAGCAGCTCGATGGTTCGCTCCAGGCGGCGAATCTCCAGCTTCTCCAGCGGCTTGCGGCCGAACAGGCGACCTAGAGCGTACCCGGCCAGGCCGGCCGCCATGCTGCCGTACATGGCGTAGACAAACCCCCAGCCGGCGCCCAGCGTCAGAATCATCGTCATGTTGAGCACCAGCGTCGGAAACAGTACGGCATTGCCCAGCAGGTAAATCAGCAGGACCGTCAGCGGTGCCCAGGGGCTATCGACATAGGCCCCGAGCAACTCGGCCACCCGCTCGGGTCGTGCCAGCTCGGATAGCGGGGTGAATCGCCACAGTGCGGCCAACGCGGCAAGCACCACCACCAGCCCGATGGACACGATGGCCGCCTTACGACGCAGGGTTCGACCAGGGGATTGTTGCTGGGGGTCTGACATCAAGACAGGAGATGACGTGGGCGCACTACCCTAACATCGGCCCCGGCCGGCCCTGGGGTTCGGTCGCATCGGTCCAAGCGTTTAGCTAGGCTTGCTGCAGCGAAGGAGAGCACTGCAAGGCAAGGAGCACAGCGTGGAGATGAGCATTCATCCCATCGATATCGGGCTAATCGTCGGCTATTTCGCCATCGTGATTGGAATCGGCGTCTACGTGTCGCGCCAGACCAAAAGCGGTGATGATTTGTTCCTCGCCGGGCGTGCCTTGGGCTTCGGCGTCATCGGTTTTTCGCTGTTCGCGTCCAATATTTCCGCCCAGACGCTCATCGGTCTGGCGGGCGATGCCTATGCCACCGGGATTGCCGTCTCTGCCTACGAGTGGATGGCCGGGCTCATCCTCGTGTTCACGGCCATCTTCGTCTTGCCGTTCTACATCCGCACCCGGATCTCCACGGTTCCGGAGTTTCTGGCCAAACGCTACGACGACCGTGTGCGGCTTTATCTGTCCTGCATCACCATCTTCCTGTCGATTGTGGTCGATATGGCGGGCGGGCTTTACGCCGGGTCGCTGGTGCTCGACAAGCTGTTCTTTCCGGATAGCGGGGGGCAGCACCTGTTCTGGTTTTGCCTGGGACTGGGATTGTTTGCCGGGATCTACACCGCCGCCGGTGGGCTGAAGGCAGTGGTGCTGACGGATGTGCTGCAGGCCGTCATCCTGATTGTCGGATCGGCCGCCATGGGGCTCATTATTTTCGACCGCTTCGACTGGTCCTGGGCCAAGGCCACCGAGGCCGTCCCGCCCGAGCATTTGTCCATCATCCGGCCCGCCGATGACGATGTGCTGCCCTGGCCCGGCCTGTTGCTGGGCGTGCCGCTGATCGGCTTTTACTACTGGACCATGAACCAGTACATCATCCAGCGCGCACTGGGGGCTCGCGACCTGCAGGCTGCGCGCAGCGGCGCCATGCTCGGCGGGGCGCTGAAGCTATTGCCGTTGTTCATCATGATTCTGCCGGCGGCATTTGCGATTTCGCTATTCCCCGACATCGAGAACAAGGATCAGGTGTTTCCGACCATGGTGACCGAGCTGCTGCCGGTGGGGGCGGTGGGGCTGGTGATGGCCGGGTTGATTGCCGCCATCATGTCGTCGGTGGATTCCACGCTGAACTCAGCATCGACATTGGTGACACTGGACTTCATCAAACCCAGGCGACCCCATCTGACACCCGAGCAAACGGCCCGCATCGGACGCATCTGCACCTTCGTCTTCATGGCGATTGCCATTGCCTGGGCGCCGCAGATCAAGGACTTTCCGGGGCTTTGGAACTACATCCAGTCGGCATTTGCGTACATCACGACGCCATTGGTTGCGATCTTCCTGGTCGGCATTTTTTGGAAGGGTGCCCACCCCAAAGCCGGGTTCTGGGCACTGGCACTGGGCCATGGCAGCTCGGCCATCTTGTTCGTGCTAGGCCCGGTCAGCGGTGTTATCGATGTCCATTTCACGATCATGGCCATCGTGCTGACGGCCTGGACCGCGGTGTTGCTGGTGCTGGTGTCCTGGGCGATGGGGCGCGACTTCACGCTGCCACAGCACATCACCTGGCCGCCGGACGAGCGGTCCAAGCAGATGCGTCCGGGCGGGATACTCACGGATTATCGGTTGCAGGCCGGCGTGCTCGTGCTGCTGACGGTGCTGATGGTGCTCGCCTTCTGGTGACACCCGGGCGACGGGGCGACCGTCGGGCTCAATCCAATTAATACGCAATGACATCAAGATCGAGGGAGACAACATGAAGCTGATCGGTACCCCACAAACTGTGAGCACGGCTCGCGTGGATTACTTCCTGGCCGAGAAAGGGTTGGAGCTGGACAAAGAGATCGTCGACCTGCGTGCGGGCGTCCACAAGTCGCCGGAGTATCGCGCACGGGTCCCCAATGGTCGGACGCCAGCGCTGGAACTGGATAATGGCGTGATCATCTGCGAAACCATGGCGATCTGCCGCTATATCGAAGCGATTCACCCGGAGCCGAATTTGTTCGGACTGCGGCCGGAGCAACAAGGTTTGGTCGAGATGTGGAATCGGATGATGGAGTTCGAGGTGATGTTGCCCATGGCGATGTGCTTTCGGCATACACACCCGGGCATGAAGATGGCCGAGGATCAGGTGCCTGAATGGGGCGAAAAGCAGCGCGTTGTGGCAGAGAA
This sequence comes from Abyssibacter profundi, assembly GCF_003151135.1. Lineage (NCBI taxonomy): Bacteria > Pseudomonadati > Pseudomonadota > Gammaproteobacteria > Chromatiales > Oceanococcaceae > Abyssibacter > Abyssibacter profundi. The sequence goes on along the minus strand of NZ_QEQK01000010.1, from coordinate 146,646 downwards.
GCGCCTGAAGCGGCTGGATAAGACCTTGGCAGATCAGGCTTTTGTTGCCGGTGACGCACTGACGGTGGCCGACATTACGGCGTACTGCGCCCTGCGTTTCTTTCAGCTCAGCGGATTTGCACCGGCCGACGACCAGCCAAATCTGCAGCGATGGTATGACGCCATGGCCAGTCGGCCGGCCGCCAAGGCAGCTTACGGCGACAAGACCCGCTAGGCCGGACCCCGGGTCGTCGGATCAGGCGACGGCCCGGTCTCCTCGCAGCCAGCGCCAGCTATCGAACAGGTCGAAGGCGACGGACGTGCCATTGACCGCGAGCAGCAGGGCGGCGTACACCCGTTCGCCGTCGCTGGCCTCTGTTGCTGTTAGCCGCAGGGCTGCGTAGGCGCAAAGCGGAATCCATACCAGCAGGTGGGGTATCGCCAATGCGCGGCTATATCCCTGCTGGATGAGGACCATCGGGAGGTTGATTGCGATGATCGCGGCCAGCGCCCAGCTGGCCCAGTAGCCCGTGGGCCAGTGCGTGAGCAGCAGCGCGGCTGCATTGACCAAGCCCAGGCCGCCCAGAATCCAGACGCGGACCCACAAGGGCAGTCGCATGAATGACTGGTTCGACGCGATAAAGCGTCGCCACAGCGCGCTCATGGCTCCAGTCGCTCGCGCTGCCAGTCGCCGTGCTCGCCACGCCGGTAGCAGATGCGGTCGTGCAGCCGATTGTTGCGCCCCTGCCAGAACTCAACGACCGCCGGGCGCAGCCAGTAGCCACCCCAGAAATCCGGAATCGGGATGTCCTCGTCCCCGAATTGTTCGGCGACGGCCTCCACACGGGCTTCCAGCGCCTCGCGGGAGTCGACCGGCCGGGACTGTTCGGATGCCCAGGCCCCGATACGGCTGCCCCGCGGTCGGCTCTGGAAATAGTGGTCGGCCTCGGATTGCGGCATGCGCTGCACCGGCCCGGCCAGCCGGACCTGGCGTTGCAGGCGATCCCACCAAAAGCACAGCGCAGCGCGTGGGTTGGCGGCGAGGTCTCGCCCCTTGTTGCTGTCGTGATTGGTGTAGAACGCGACGCCATCGTCGGCGAATTGCTTGACCAGAACAATGCGCGCCGCCGGCATGCCGGAGTCGTCCGCGGTTGCTAGCGTGGCGGCAACCGGTTCGATTTGCCCGGCCTCACGGGCGGCGGCGACCCAGTCCCGTACGCCTTCCAGCGGATTGCTCGGCAGATCGCCTAACTCCAGGCCGGTTTGCTCATGCAGGGTGTACTGGGCCATCAGCATTCGATTCAGCAAAGTGGGCAGGCATGATGCCTGGACTGCCCGGTCGCTGTCTGTTCGTCCAGGCGACTGCCTAGCGCCCGGCTCCGGTGGGCAGGGTGCGTAGTCCCGGGCGCTCGGACTTCTGGCGGTACATGCGTCGGTCTGCCGCGGCGACCAGCTCCTGTTCCGTCAGGCCATCCGCCGGCGCCTGTGCATAGCCGATGGAGCCGCGCACGATGATCGAGGTCCCGTTGAAGCTGACGGGGCGGTCGAACACGGTGCGAAAACGCGCCAGCACCGATTCCACCGACTGCGGTTCGTTGGCGCTCAGGTAGATGGCGAATTCATCACCGCCCCAGCGGGCCGGCAGGTCGGCTTCCCGACTGAGTGTGATCAGCCGATTAGCCACCTCGGCGAGAACGGCGTCGCCGGCGCGGTGGCCCATGCTGTCGTTGATCTGTTTGAAACCATCCAGGTCAACGAAAATCAGGATGAATCCCCGGCGGCCGTGGACTCGCAGCTGGTGCAGGCCCTGACGAATGCGCTCGTCCAGGCGCCGCCGGTTGGCCAAGCCGGTCAGCGTGTCCTCCTGCGACAGGCGGATCAAATCTTCGCGGTGTTGCAGGCCCATATAGAGGCTGAATGCCAGCGACAAGGCCAAAATCACGGCAAAGCCGCGCAGAACCCAGAGCGTGACCACCGTCCGGGGATCGCGCTGGGGTTCCGCGACGTAATTCCAGCCGAAGTCCGATACCAGCAGCGGATGGCCGGGGGCGTCGAAGAGGTCGGCAGCGCCCCACATGACGGCGCCCCCCGGGCCGTCATCACGCACGGCAACCGACAAATCCCGAAACGCCGGGTCGGCAAAGACGTCCAGCAGCAATCCGCGAATATCGATCACGGTGCTGAGCAGCCCCCAGTACTCGCCCTGCCGGAAGATGGGCGCGCGGTAGATCACGCCCTGCCCGCCCTGGGCCAGGTCCAGCAGTGGTGACAAGGTGGGTTGGCCGGAGTTAATGGCTTGTTGCACGGCTTCGTACTGGCGCGGCAGCTTGCGGTAATCCAGCCCCACGGCGGTTGAGTTGCCGGCTTCCGGATACACGTGTGCCAGCACATAGCCGATGGCCAGCCCGAAGTTGCGGACATGTTCGGTGTCGGCGTAGAGCAGCGCGAACAACTCGGTGACTTCACCGGCGTCCAGACGGTCTGCGTTCAAGGTGAAATACGCGCTGAGGCCGCTGCTTAGATACAGCAACGAGCCCAGCTCGCTCTCGACGCGGGCCTGTGCCTGTCCGAGTGCGACGGCCGCATCGGTGTGCGCTTCGGCCTGGGCAGATTGCTCGTAGAGCCGGATACAGGCCTCGCCGATGGCGAGTATGGCGGCGAAAAGCAGGGCCGCACAGACGCGCCAGCGCAGCTCCGGAGAGCACTGCGCCCAGATCATGGATAGTTTGATGCCTGTTGCGGAACTCAAACTCAAATGCCTGCTGGTCTGCCTCGAATCAACGACGGGCGCACGATTAATCTACGTGCTCGCGCGTTTATAGCCGACATGGTGTAAACCGGTGGTCATCACGCCGCTGACGACGCCTGAATTGGCCCACCGTTGTTCTGCTGACGCAATCCGCTAATCGGTTCGCGGGTCGGCGACGCGGCTGAAATTCACGGAGTCTTTACGATCCCTCTGGCCGAGTTGCCAACGGTGGGCGTGAGTTCCGGCGACGCCCCGTTACCATAGGCGCTCATTTGGCCCAGGCATTGCCCCATGGAACAGGGACGCGCTCTCCGCGTACATCGACAGGAACAGGGGACCGAGGCCCGGATCGAGGCCTGGTCGGCGCCGGATCCGGGGCCGGGCGAGTTGCGCATCCGGGCGCAGTGGTCCGGCCTGAACTACAAGGACGCGCTGGCGGTCACCGGCAAGGGCAAGATTCTCCGACAGTTTCCCCTGACCGCCGGGATCGACGTCTCAGGTGTGGTCGAGGCATCACGCGCCGAAGGGTTTTTCGAAGGCGATCCTGTGCTGGTGACGGGCTATGGCCTGTCGGAGACGCGGGATGGCGGTTTGGCCACATCGGTGACCCTGCCCGCTGATCGTGTCGTCCGGTTGCCTGAAGGCTTGTCACTACGGGAGGCCATGGCCTACGGCACCGCCGGCTTCACGGCCGGTCTGGCCATGTCACGGTTGCTCGACAACGGACAGGATCCCGAATTGGGGCCTGTGGCGGTCACCGGCGCGACCGGCGGGGTGGGTTCGTATGCCATCGCGATTCTCAGCCAGCTGGGCTACGACGTGCACGCCGTCTCGCGCAAGGCGTCCGCGGCAGATTATCTCCGTGGCCTGGGCGCCTCCGAGATCATCGCTCCCGATGATCTGGCCATTGGTGATCGACCGCTGGAATCCGGACGCTACGGTGGTGTCATCGACAATGTCGGGGGCGATTTGCTGTCCCGTCTGGTGCGCAGCGTTGTTGAATACGGCAATGTCGCGAGCATCGGTTTGGCCGGAGGCGTCAAGCTGGATTTGACGGTGCTGCCACTGATTCTGCGGGGTGTGTCGATGGTGGGTATCCACTCGGTGGAGTGCCCGATGTCGCGCCGGCTCGATGTCTGGGATCACCTGGCCAGCGACTGGAAGCCGGCAGTGATGAACACCATCGTGACGCGCGAGATCGGGTTGGATGAAGTGCCGGCTGCTTGCGCGGACATGATGGCTGGGTCACAGACCGGTCGCACGGTGGTCCGGTTGGGCGACTAGACCCTGGGGTCACGCCAACAAAAAAGGGGCGACCCGTTTGCACAGGTCGCCCCTCGCGTAGAGCCGCGCACAGCGCGGACTCACGCCTTTGCGGCACCGAATTATTCGGCGGTTTCGTCTTCCATCTCGGCGGAGCTAGACGCAATCGCAGAGAATTCGGCGCGGGTCAGCATGTCGTCATGGTTCTCATCCACTTCGTTAAAGCGTATGGACGCGGTGCTATCCGCTTCGGCCTCGGCCTGGCTGATCATGCCGTCGCCATTGGCGTCCAGCGTCGAGAACTCGGTGTCTGTCTGTCCAGACAGGTCGATGCCCACATCGGCGTTGACGTCAGCGCCCAGCGTGTTGCCGGCGAGTGCAGAGCCTGCGAACAGGGCGGCGGCGGTGGTGATGATGAATCGGGTCATGTCGTGACCTCCTGTCATGCGAATGAATAGCAAGTGATGCGCTATCCATCGCGCAATCGGCGTGCCACAAAAATCACACGATAAATCAGCAGCTTAGTGCCGAGTTCTGTCGCTTGTTAGAGACAGGGGCCTGTTGCGCGGCGGAGCGGTATCCCTCGCAAACCCTGGCGGATTCAGCGGCTTCGCCCCGTCGCGACAACCCGACAGCCCTCAGTGCGTGAACTGCGCGCCGTTCACCGGAATGTTCGCGCCATTGATGTAAGCCGTGGTCGGGCGGCATAGAAAGGCGACGACCTCCGCGATCTCCTCCGGCCGTCCGAAACGACCCGCCGGTATGCCGGCGAGAATGCGCTCGCGCACCGGCTCCGGCACCGCGCGAATCATCGGGGAATCGATATAGCCCGGCGACACGGTATTGACGGTGATGTTGTGTCGGGCCACTTCCTGAGCCAGTGCCATGGTGAAGCCGTGCATCCCGGCCTTGGCCGCAGAGTAATTGGTCTGGCCGAACTGGCCCTTTTGGCCGTTTACAGACGATATGTTCACGATGCGACCATTTTCAGCGGCGATCATGCCGGGAATGACCTGTCGACAGCTGTTGAACACGCTGTTGAGATTGGCATCCATGACCGCCTGCCAAGCCGCGACATCCATGCGTTTTAGCGGTGCGTCCCGCGTGATACCGGCGGCGTTGACCAGCGCCTCAACAGGCCCCATCTCCGCGGCAATGGCTGCCAGTGTGTCGCCGGCGGCCGCAAAGTCGGCCAACTCCGCCAGCCAGGCCTTGACGGGGAAGCCGGCCTGCTGAACCCACTGTTCGATGCGATCGGCTTCGCTGGGGTGTCCGATGGCGGCCACCGTCCAGCCGTCGGCGGCCAGGGCGCGGCAGATCTCCGTTCCGATGGTCCCGGTGCCTCCGGTGACGATGGCGATGCGCTGTTCCATTGTGTGCTCCTCTCGTTGCTAGCGTCCCCGGTATCGAGTCGCCGGGTTGTGATCTTGTGATGGGCCGCACCGGGCCCTGCCGGGTTCGTCGCAGTCTGATTGTGGTTGACAGCGGCCGAAGCGAGCTCTAGCGTACTGAAACCTGAATCACCTGTCAGGTTAGAGCGGCAAGACCCGTATCAAGCGGGCAAGACCGCCGGCATTCAAGCCACCGACAGGGCCCGTGTGCGAGACAAGCCGGCCGGATCACGGCCCGAGGACGAGACATGACGCGCAACGACAAAGTCGTGGCGATCAAGAAGCCTGCAACCAAACGCGGAGAGGCCACGCGCCGCCGTTTGCTGGCTGCGGCCGAAGCCGAGTTCGGCCAGAAGGGCTATCACGCCGCCTCGGTCTCCGGGATTACCAGCGAAGCGGGTGTCGGACAGGGGACTTACTACCTGTACTTCGACAGCAAGGAAGCGGCTTTTCGCGCACTGGTTGCTGACGTGTCCGTCGGCGTGCGGCGGGCCATGGCCGAAGCGGTCTCCGGTGCACCCGATCGCATGACCGCCGAACGCATGGGTCTCGAAGGCTTTGTCCGCTATGTGTTCGAGCATCCCCATCTGTACCGGATCATCCAGGAGTCGCAGTTCGTCGACGAGGCCCTGTTTAAGTGCTACTACCGAGACTTGGCCGCGGGGTACGCAGCCGTGCTGGCACAGGCGACCGACTGCGGGGAGCTCGCGCCCGGTGACGCCGAAACACGGGCCTGGGCCATCATGGGCATTGGCCATTTTCTGGGGCTGAGATTCGCGGTCTGGGACGGGATTGAAACCCCGGCTGCTGTCATGGACGCCGTCATGGACCTGCTGGCCAACGGGATGGCCCCCCGATGACCCACGTGGGCGTCACCGGGCTTGGCAGTTACCTGCCAGAGCGTCGCATGACCGCCGCGGACATCGCGGCCGCCGCGGATCTGCCGGAATGGGTGGTGACCGACAAGTTGGGCATTCGCGAGAAGCGACTCCCCGGGCCGGACGACCACACCAACACCATGGGTGTGAAAGCGGCCGAACGAGCGCTGACGGATGCCGGCGTTGCCGCGGACGAGGTCGACGTGGTCATCTCGATGAACGAGGAGCACAAGGACTACCCGGTCTGGACATCGGGTATCAAGCTGGCCCATGACTTGGGTGCCCACCGCGCTTGGGCCTACGACATCGGCCAGAAATGTGGGACCAGCGTGCTGGCCCTTAAGCAGGCGCGTGACCTGATTGTCGCCGACCCCCGCGTGAACACCGTGCTGATCGCGGGCGGCTATCGCAACTGCGACCTGATTGACTACCGCGACCCCAATGTTCGGTTCCTCTACAACCTGGCGGCCGGCGGCGCGGCGATGGTGGTACAGCGCGGTGAGCGGGGACATCGCATCCTCGACAGCGCCTTTCGTACAGACGGCGCGTTCTCTTTGGATGTCATTGTTCCGGTCGGTGGAACGCGGACGCCGCTTGCGGCCGACAATGTCGGCGACTATCGCCTGACGGTCCCCGACCCGGCCGGTATGAAGGCGCGCCTGGATGCAAAGTCGATGGCGAACTTCGTCGGTGTGGTCGAGGACGCCCTGGCCCGTTCTGGACGAACGCCGGGCGATGTCGATCACGTTGCGATGCTGCACATGAAACGCAGCGCGCACGACCATGTGCTGGACACCCTGGGCATTCCGCGGGAACGCTCCATTTACCTGGCTGATTACGGCCATATGGGGCAGGTCGATCAGGTGTTATCGCTCCAGCTGGCGGCTGCCGATGGGCGTTTGCCGGCAGGCGGCCTGGCCGTCCTGGTCGCCGCGGGCATCGGCTATGTCTGGAACGCGATCTGCCTGGAATGGTCGGGCGAATGAGCATGCACCCCCTCTTATCGGCGCTGCGGTCCGAACGACCTGCACTGCACTGGGCAGGTTGCTGGTACGACTACGCAGAACTGGCCGAGCGCGCGCTGCGCTGCGCCGCAGGATTGCAGGATCGCGGCGTGCAGCCGGGTGACGCCGTCGCCGTGCTCGCGCCCAATCACATCATTCATGTCGACCTGATGCTGGCCTGCATGCAGACGGGTGTCGTCTACGCTCCGCTGAATACGAGACTGGCCGCCCCGGAACAGCACCGCCTGATCCAGCGGATTCGACCGGCGCAGGTTTTCTGCGCCCCGGATTGGGAAGACCGGATCGGACAACCCACCTGCCCGATCGAATCTGTCGATCCAAGTGAGGCTTGGCTGGGCGCGTCGCCGCTTCTGGACCTGCCGCCGGCAGACCGAACAGCGACCGCGATGCTGTTGCAAACCGGCGGTAGCACCGGGTTGCCAAAAGCCGCGTGTATTCCCTTGCGGCAGATCCTCGCCAACGCGCGCAATACGGTGCTGGCTTGGGGCCTTAGCCGCGACGACTGTGTGCTGCAGGCCACGCCCGCGTTTCATGCGGCGGTGAATGTCTTGAGTACGCCCATCTGGTCGACAGGCGGACGGGTGGTGTGGCTTCCGCAGTTTGACCCGGGCGCCTATCTGGCTGACGTGCAGCAGCACCAGGCAACGGTCCTGTTCCTGGTGCCCACCATGTACCAAATGCTGGCCGAGCATCCGGCATTCGAAACCGCTGACCTGAGCAGCGTTCGATTTGCAATTTCGGGTGGAGCGCCTTGCCCGGCCCCGATCAGGGCGCGCTTTGCCGCCAAAGGCGTGCCGTTTCGACAGGGCTACGGCCTCACCGAGGCCGGCGTGAACTGCTTCACCATCGACCAGGCCGCCGCTGATCGCGCGCCCGATGCCGTGGGCTGCCCGATGCCGGACACGCAGGCCGTGTTGCGTGATCCCGATGGCCGGCCCGTTGAGCCTGGGGCCGTCGGGGAGCTGACGTTGGCCGGCGAGCACGTTTTCGACGGCTACCTGGGCCAGCCCGATGAGACCGAAGCCGCGCTACGCAACGGTTGGCTGTGGACGGGCGACCTTGCGCGTGTGGGTGAGGATGGCCTTTGGCGCATTGTCGGCCGGCGCAAGGAGCTGTTCATCTCCGGGGGCGAGAACGTCTACCCCGCAGAGGTGGAGCAGGCGGTCGTGACCCACACACCGGCGACACAATGCGCCGTTCTGCCTGTGCCGGACGCCCGCTGGGGTGAGGCCGGCGTGGCGGCCGTCGCAGGCTGCGACTGGCCCATCGAGCAGCTACGCGAGGCGCTCAAACCCCATCTGGCCGGATACAAAATCCCGCGCCATGTGCTGCATCTCACCGAGCTCCCGACCACGGGTGCCGGAAAAATCGATAAACCGGCGCTTAGACGCCGGGCGATGACCGTGCTGAATCTGGAGGAGACTCATGAACCGGCTGCATCTGGCTAGCCTGGCCCTGCTGCTTGCGTGCTCCGCGCAGGCGCAGGATGTACTTGAACCGGTGCCGCAAATGGGTCGGTACATGCCGTTGTACCCTGGGCAGTACGTCAACCTGGCGTACCTGCGCGACGCCCGGGACAGCAGCTTCGACGCCGATGGGCAGCGAAGGGAATCGGCGGTGCCCACGCTGGAAAACGCCAGCGACATGCCGCGGACGGACGCCGTTGCCACGTTCACCTGGCATTTTCCGCTGTTCGAGGACTACGCCTTTCCGTTTATCTCGTCGCGGACCTGGCTGGCGCGCGTCACCCTGCGCTACGGCGACATGGACACCCGCGGCGCGCTCGCTACCTTCATCAACGATGACAGCGACGATGCCGACACCGATGCGGATGACCTGCGCAACAACGGCGCCGGTGTCGGCGATCTGCTGCTTGAGTTCGGTGGGTTTCTGATCGGCTCGGAGGATTGGCGCAGCGGGGGCCCTCGGCCTTTTGCAGTGCTGCTGACCGGGGGGTTGAACGTGAATCTGGGCCAGTATGACCGCGATGCCCCGACCAGCTCGGGTACGAACACGCCGAGCCTGCGCTTTCATCTCGGTACCCACTGGGCGCCCACGGCATCCACCTTTATCGATGCGGGCGCAGGTCTACGGCTGTTCTACGAAAACCAGGACGCGGCCTTCGGTGCGCTGGCGCCCGACCTGCCGGGGGATGCGCTGGTCTGGGATCTCAGCATCAGCCAACGCCTGGGTCAGCGCGTGTTTGTCTCCGCCTTTGCCACCGGTTATGACGGCGACCCCAATCGCTATGACAACCCGCGCTTTGCCCCGAACCCGCCGGAGCCCGGCACGGGTGGCGACAACTACCCGACCCCGGGTCTTTACTACGATAACGGCGTCCAACGCCGCTCGGCCGGCTTGGGCCTGGAGTGGTTCGCCGGCCAGAACCTGAAGCTGGGCCTACATTGGGATCACCCGCTGTCAGGCGCCAGCGGGCAGTTCGACCTGCCGTATACCGACCGAAATCCGCCCGGTTGCACCCCGGGCTCGGTGGGCTGCACCACCACCGACGGGGAGACGGTCCGCGTCGACGGTTACGGCCACGCCCGGGTGTTCGCTTCCGACCGCTGGATGCTTTCGGCCACCTATCGCTTCGGCGAGGGCGATACGTTCACCTGCGTGGGGTGTGAGCAATGATCCGCGTCATCCTGCTTGCGCTGTGCTGCCTGCCGGGGCTGGCCCGAGCCGGCATCGTGTTCACGCCGCATCTGTCGGAATACGCCATCCAGGCGTCTGCGCCGTACTCGGAATTCACCTTCATCACGACCGAAATCGAGGCCATCTACGACAAGCATGGCAACGAGGTGGAGCTGGGCAGGCCCTTCGTGCCCGCAGGTGACTCAACCGATGCGGTGCTGGCCCTCTATAAATACCTGTGGGTCGGCAACATCTTCCGCGATACCCAGGTGCCGATCCTCAATACCCGCAAACAGTTTTGTCGCGGCATCATCGGATTGGGCTATCAGCAGAACACGGGCGCCATTGCCGAACGCACCCGTCTATTCGGCATCCGCCCCGGCTCCAATGGGCTGTCGGACTTCTACGGGCTTTGCGGGGTTTACGGGCACGAGCACCGCTGGGGACCGATGAAGTGGAATGGGCTGTTTGCCACCACGGTCAAGGCCCCGATCGGTAGCTACGACGAAGACGCGGCGCTCAACATTGGCACCGGATACTGGACGGTGATTCCGCAGCTGGCCTGGCATGCCGAACTGTTCGGCCGGCTCTACATCGATGGCACCTTCGCCTACCAGATCAATGGCGATAACCCGAATCCTTCGTTCGGCGGGCTGACACCAACTCGTCCGGCGGACGTCCGCAACTTCGAAATGAACTTCGCCTGGAAGTTCTCGGAGCACTGGTTTGCCGATATTGGCTACTCGTACCGGGAATCCGTGGGTCCCAATCGGTACGACAAGCTCACCGTTAACTTCAAGGATCAGCCGCTGGCCCCGGATACGGCCTGTGCCAACACCAATGCCGGCACCAGCGTGCTGGGCATGATCGGGATCGATCCGCTGATCACCCCGGAAATCTGCAACAGCCCGGCGCTGGATCAGTTTTATCTGGAACCCCGGCCCGGCCCTTATGAGGATCGCGGTATCCGAGGCCGGCTGGCCACGCTGGGCGTGTACTACATCTATCGCACGTCTTCGGTGTTGCAGGCGCGGGTGGCGATGCCTGTGGGCGGTCGGGGCGGCCAGTTCACCGCGACCTATGACGTCTGCACCCAGCCGGACTGCGGCCCGGGCAATTCGGTCTCCACGGTCGACACCGAACTCTTTGCCGTTCAGGAAGCCGGTGCGGTCTCGGCGTCGCCCTACTTCGAGTTCCGTTTCGTCCACCTGTTCTGGGCGCCATGAGGGGGCGGGTCATGAAGCTTGAACAACGACTGGTCGTGGCGGCGGCCGTGCTGTTACTGGCTGCCTGTGCGCCCCGGGAAGTGCTATTCCCTGCGCTGGGTCTGGACGCGCCGAAGCTGGACCTGTTGCCGGCCGACTTCGAATCGCCCCGTTCCTACGAGACGGAGCAGCCCATGCCGGGGTTCGGCGGTGGCGGCGGTGGGGTGCATCGGGTGCCGGTGATCTGGATTCACGGGAATACGGTGTCCGCCACCTTCTGGCTGCCGGCGCGACAATATTTTCTGGAGCAGGGCTATACCCAGGACGAGACCTGGGCTTTGTCGTACGGCTGGGACAACCCCCGGTATTTCGACTCGACCGACCTGTCGGTGCCCAGCGTGGACCGCATCGTCAACGCGGTGACCAACTATCTGACCCAACTAACCGGCGAGCCGGTGCAGCAGGTCGATGTCATTGGCCATTCGCTGGGGGTGACGCTGGTCCGCCAGTGGATGAAGCAGACCAATAGCTACCATCGCGTCCGCAACTTCATCGGTGTGGCCGGCGCCAACGACGGCGTTTGGACAGCCTGGAACGATACCCGGGGCCAGCAGCGGGGTGTGTCCTGGGAGCTGTTTCCGGATAGCCCCTGGCTCAAGCAGCTGAGTGCCGGGGGCGAAACCCCTGGCCCGACGCGGTACATGATGTTGTATGACGGATCGGGCTGGGGCGACGTGTTGTTCCCCACGCCGTTGGAGGACAGCGGGTCACTGGAGGGCGCGAACAATGTCGCCTTCAACCGTGAGGATGGGATGTATCTGGATCACCTGGAGCTGCCTCGGGCCCCCGAAACCATGGCGGTGATGCTGGACTGGGTGGCCAAGGCGCCCGTCCCGGACGACGGTGCCCGCCGGCCGGTGATGCGTCAGACCGGGCGCCTGTTAACAGCCAGCCAGCCCGGCGCGCTGATTCATTGCACCGACGACGGTTCCCAGCCGGACCGACAGACCCCGGGCACCGAGCGTCTGCTCATGACCGTGGGCCCGGTGTATAGCTGTTATCCACAGCACCCGGAGACGCAGCTGGCCGGGCCCATCGAGCGCTTCGCCTGGGCGGGGGAGCAGGCGCCGGCTCGTGAGGCACCGAGCCTGCAGATCGAACCGGCCGGAGGGGTCTTCGAGCACCCCGTTGAAGTCACGCTGAGCAGTGACGACCCGGATGCCTTCATCGTCTACAACACCAGCGGCACCCCGATCGAGACGGGTTCGCCGCTTTATCGCGAGCCGGTTTACGTGGCGGGCCCGGTCCGGTTCACGGCCATGGCGGTGGGCCCGGATGGGCAACGCTCCGACCCCGTGACCGTGGAGTTCGATATCAGCCTGGAACTGGTCGAGGCCCGGCACACGCTGCAGCGACAGTTCAATCCTGAGACGCCGGTGAACTATGCCGGTGATCGCAAGAAGGGGCGTTAGACACATGTCGGACAACACGCCGCTGGCGCTTGGGTTACTGGTCTCACTGGTGGCAGCGGGTATCAGCATGTGGCTGGGGCTTAGCTTGGTCTTCGCCTGGTCCTACAGCCTGGCCATGTTGCTGGTGATTGCCATGGGCGCCCGGCGCCGGGGGTCCCTGGGCCCGTTCCGGCCCTGGCTGGTGGCCGCGCTGGTGGTTTGGCTGCTGGCCTTCGCGCTGATGCATGCGGCCAGCTCGGCCAGCGCCCAGTTGCTGCTGGGTTTACCTCCGGCCACTGCCGCGGCGGTGTACCTGCTCTGGCCGGCGCCGCTACTGCTGGTCACCCTGCCCTATGCGCTGCATTTTGACCGGCATGTGCTGGACGATGCCGCGTGGGCGTCCATCCGCCCCTACCTCCGGGATCGCTCCGAATGAACGCCACCATCATTATTGTGGCGGCGATCTACTTTGTGGGGATGATCGCCATCGGCCTGTGGGCGGCGGCCCGCACCCGAACCTCGGCGGATTATTTTGTTGCCGGCAAGGGCGTGGGGATGTGGGCCATTGCCCTGGCCACCATGTCATCGGCCATGAGCGGATTCTTGTTCATCGGCGGGCCGGGTATTCATTACCAGTTTGGTTTCGGCACGCTGATGCTGACCTTTCCGGCTGCGGCCTCGTTTGCCATTGCGTGGTATCTGCTGGGCAAGCGGATGCGGCTGCTGGCTGCGGTGCGGCCGATGATGACCGTGCCCGATGCCATCCATGCACGGTACGACTCCAACCTGGCCCGCGGGCTGGCGGCTGTTGCCATCCTGCTGGGCGTGATTGGCTACCTGGCCACCCAGACGCTGGCCATGGGCGTGATCATGGCGCGGATCTTCGATCTGGCGGTCTGGCAGGGCGTGGTGCTGGGTGTGGCCATCGTGGCGGTGTACGCGACGGCGGGCGGCATGATTGCCGGCATCTACACCGACGTGGCCCAGGGCGGGATCATGTTGGTGGCGGCCCTGATCACATTCGTGCTGGCGCTGGAAACCGGCGGTGGCATGGGCAACATGATCCAGACCATCGGCGCCAACGACCCCGACTGGGTATCGCCCTGGGGCAACCTCGGACCGGGCATCGTCATCGGCTGGTACTTCGTCTTCGCGCTGGGCATTCTCGGCCAGCCCCAGGTCGCCCATAAGTTCTACATGATCCGCGAACCCAAGCGGATGAAATGGGGCGCGGTGGTGGCCGCGGCGGCGGCCATGGTGACCAGCCTGGTCTGGCTGTCGGTGGGTACCGTGACCCGTTATTTGTCCGAGACCGGGGAGCTGGTGCTGCCCATGGCCGACGATGCCGCGCCGCAGTTCATGTTGCAGTACGCACCGGCCTTGCTGGCGGGTGTGTTCTTCGCCGGCGTGGCGGCAGCGAGCATGAGCACCGCAGACAGCTTTCTCAATATCGGCGCCGCGGCCATTGTTCGCGATCTCCCGCTGGCCTTTGGTCGCGAGCCGGATGCCGAGGCCCAGCTGCGCTGGGGTCGCATTGTGACCGTCACGCTGGCGGTGGCAGCAGGTGGGGTTGCCATCGGCTCCGGTCAGCTGGTTGCCGTGCTGGGTATCTTCGGCTGGGGCACGTTTGCCGCTGCGCTGGCACCGGCCTTAGGACTGGGGCTGAACTGGTCCCGGGCGACTCCTGCAGCCGCCATCGCCAGCCTGACAGTCGGCGTGTTGCTGCAGGTGCTACTCGAACTCAACGCAGCCCTTGGTTGGGCTCCGGATCTGCTGCCCGGGCATGTGTATCGGGCGGCAGTGAGCTTTGTGCTCAGCTTCATCGTGTTCATCGCGGTGAGCCTGGTCACCAAGCCACGCACGCTGGCGGCGGATATGGAGGCTGTGATGCGGGCTTAAGTAGGTTCGCAGTCGCTCTCTCGTCCCGGTGTGTCCAGACGGGGACGGACACTCTGTCCGATCTCCCGCGACCAACGATCCGGAGGAGACAGAATGAAGACGTTGAAACAGATGGGCCTGCTGCTACTGCTGGCGCTGATGCCCGCCTGGGCACTGGCCTGCGAAGATGCCGTCGTGCTGGTTCACGGCAATGCGGGCTACCCGTCCGACTGGGATAACACGGTCTCGGAACTCTACGCACGGGGCTACAGCAGTTCGGACCTCTATCTGCCCAACTGGGGCTACAAGAGCTGCCCCGCCTGCAACAACCACTCGGGTTGGGAGGAGGATCCGGTCCGCGATGCCATCGAGGATGCGATCGCCGGTTCCTGCACGGGCAAGATCGATGTGATCGGCCATTCCATGGGCGTGACCCTGGCCGCCAAGCAAATCATTGATTTGGGTGCGCAGGCCGATGTCGATGCCTTTGTCGGCGTCGCGGGGGCGTATCGCGGGCTGTGGTCCTGCGGCGCGTATCCCTACAACGTGAACAACAGCACCTGCGGGTATTACGGCTTGTCCGTGTCCAGCCCGTTCCTCGATTGGCTATACGGACAATCCCTGGCCAGTCGGGTGTACTCGATCAAGTCCTACCAGGATCAGGTGGTCTGCTCGACCGGTACCTGCACGGTGGGCGGCGTACATTCCAGCCGGATTGCCGGTGAGGATGCGACCTACACCTATACGTATGGCCACTTCGGACTGCAGGCCTACACCTATGTGCTGCAGGCAAATTTGATCGACTAGCGGCTCCGCGGCGCCCCGGCCGGGCCGGGGCGCTGACCCGCCGGCTAGCGTCGGCGTAGATTACGTTCCAGGGCTAGGTACTCGTGGCGGGACAGCTCCCGGTTGCCATTGCCATCGGCGCGCACGAATAGCTGACTCACCACCCGATGGTCGGCAGCCTCATCCTGGGAAATGACCTGATCATTGTTGTCATCCACCGCAGCAAAGGCGGGTAGCCGGTGGGCCGGTGGTTGTGAGCGCTCGAACCCCGGTTGGTCGACCGTTGGCTTGGGCAGATCAGCTAGCTGGGCGCTGGCCTCGGTTGTCATGACGATTCCAGCGAGCGGGATCAACCTGTGAAGAAAGCGCTGATGAATCAGCCTACGCATGTCTGCTCCCTGGTCTGAAGGATTCAGGAGTTCCGACGGGGCTGTTCGCCAAAGGTTCCCTGTCGGTGTCGGCTTACTCCGGTGTGACACGCTGGCTGATCACGGCCTCGACGATTGGCAGGGCCACCTGTCCACTGACATTGGCGGCATTCCCGTTCCAGTTGGTCCGCGTTTCATTTTCGAACTGGTCGAACTGCCCGTAGACCAGCAGGCCGACCACATCGCCATCCTGCAGGCGTTCGCCGACACCGGCCAGCGGGATCGTCGCTGTGGCATCACCGCTGCGGACATCAGAGCTGCGGAGTGGTGTGACCTGCTGATCCACGAGAAAACGGCTGCCGTCGCGCTCGATACCCACGCCGATGAACACCACGCCTTCTTCCAGCCCGGCATCGGTTACCGTGAACTGTCCGTTGGGCTGACCAGCCAGCACGAGGTTGTCACCCACAATGGGATCGGTCAGGCCAACGAAAATCGCTTCGTCAGCCTCGCTGAAGCTGTTGTTGTGCTGGGTGGCGAGGATCGAAGTTTCAGGTAGCTCGACGGTGTAGGCAGCCTCGCCGCGAGAGATGGTTTCTACCAGCGCACCGCTGGTGTCATCCAGCGAGATGCAGATCTCGGGCAGCTCCAGCGCCGCGCCGCGCAGCTTGTGGTCCAGCCAGGCGTTCATAGCGTCGATGACATCGATGTCACCGCAGGTACCCGGGCCCAATGGGCCCTGAGAACCGGGGCCATTGCGGGTCTGGGTCAGCGAATGGCCGTTCTCATGGGAGATGAACCGCACTTCGCCGCCAGCGGCAGACCAAGCGTCATACAGGGCGATGGCCTGGGTCAGGTCGAAGAGAATGTCGCGGTTGCCCTGCAGCAGCAGGACATCGTGGGCCGGCAGTGGGGTGCCCGCTTCGACATAGGCATTCAGGCCGTGGGTCAGAAAGATCTGCTGGGAGGTCTCGGAGAGGTCCTCCTGCAGTTTACTGGTCTGATTGAACGCGCCTTCCTGGCAGGAGGCTTCGGTTTCCGAAGCCAGCTGCGCGCCGTCGGTCGTGGCCAGCAGGCACAGACCGGTGGCATAGCCCTTCTTGATGACGTTGTTCGGACCCAGGCTCTGGGCCAGGCTGAACCAGGTCGCGGTGGGTACCAGTGCGTCAAGCCGATCATCCACCGCCGCCGTCAGGTTTTGGTAGGCCCCGCCATAGCTGCCGCCGATAGCGCCAACACGCGGATCGCCCGGCCCGTCCATGATGAGCGATAAGTCCTCGTTGGCCGCAGCCCAGTCGATAATGGCCTGCACGTCGACAATCTCGAACATGGGGTCCATGACATGTGCACCGTCGCTGGTGCCGTCGTCGCCGTCATCGCCACGACCAAAGCCGCGCTGATCAAAGCTGATCACCGCGTAGCCGGCATTCCACAACGCCTCGACGTTGCGGTCGATGGCCGTGAAGATGTTCGGGCTATTGGACAGGTCCACGCCGGCAACCGGGTCGTTGGCGTCGACATCGCTTTGCGAGTACCGGTCGCCGCCCCAGCCGTGGCCATGCAGCACCAGCGGGTAGCGGTCGCCTGGCGCGTGCTCAGGGATGTAGAGCGTCGCCGTGACCAAGTTGGTGTCGGTCCCATCGGCGATGTTCGGTGCCGGAGACTCGATCATGACATCCATGCTGGAAGCCTCGACCCGCTCAGCCCCGCCCGAGTCGTTGCTGTCGGAGCAGGCGCCCAGTATCAAGGTGCCCAGAATCGCAAAGCCGGCCAAGGACTTCGTCATGACGGTGTCTCCAGTGTTGTTGCCGTGCGTGGCCCCCAGTGGCTCGCATCGACTTTATGACAGTAGTGTGACGGCTGCCGCCGGGGCGGGCAATGCAAACGCGTGATGGTTGTTCATGGGTTGAGCGACGCCTATCCTCGCGATGGAGACAAGGGCGGTTTCAGGCCACGGCGGAGCTGGAGCCGCTTCGCAGGCGCTACACAAAACAAGGGTCCACCACATGATCGATTCCGACGAGCCCGATACAGGCGATCAGGCGGGGCTGAATCCGCTTGATCGGCTACGCCGTCGATACGGCGTCATGCGGGTTAACGTGGTGACTGCGCTGGTCTGCTTCACGATCTTTGCGTCGGTGGGTGTGTGGCTGACGACGGTTTATCGGCTCGGCCCGCAGGCGCGGGCCATGGCGGCTGACCCGGCAGCGGCCGAGGCGTTCATCAACGGCTTGCTGGTTGCGCGACTGGCCTTGGTACTGGCGCTCGCCGTGTCGGTGTTTCTGGTCTTCTACTTCGGTTTTATTCGTCCGCTGGAGCAACAGCGCAGACGAATGAAGGCCGCATTGGACGAGGCATCCGATACCAACGAACTCGATTTGCTGTCGTACTGGTACGAGCGTCGCTCCAAGCAATTGAAGGTGGCGCTGGAAGACAACGCCAGTCTGCGCAAGGAGGCCGAGGCCCTGCGCGCGAGCGAGGAGACCGATCGACGGCTGCTGGATAGTGGCTTGGGGTTCTCTGCGGATGCGCTGGTGTTGGTCGACCGGGCCGGTGTGGTGCGTGGGGCCACGGCCGCTGCATTGCATCTGCTTGGCTACCACGACTATCAACTCGTTGGTAAATCGTTCCTCGATACGGTGGAACTCTACGACGCCAGCAAGGATCACCCGGAGGAATACCGGGTCCGCGAGTGGCTGGACGTGACACTGCAAAAGGCCTCATCCATCCCCGAGGTTGGCATGTTCAAGCTCAAGGATGGGCATGGGAAGGATCACGACCTGCTCGCAACCTGTTTGTGTGTGACCGACAGCTCGGGGCATGCCGTTGGTGGCTACATCCGGCTGGAACTGGCCGACGCCGGCCGGCGCGAGTTGCCCAAGGCCATGTCGGTGAGCTCTCGTAAGGATCCGATGACCGGCCTGCTCAGCAAGCAGGTGTTTGAAAGTCGTTGCGACGAGCTGGTGGACATCGCCCGCCGTCAGGATGACGAGCACCAGTTCGTGTTCATCGCGATTGATCGACTGCACGACATCACTGCCAAGTTCGGACATTGGGCGGGTGAAGAAACGCTTTGGCATGTTGCCCAGGCCGTCTCTCGCGAGGTCGGTGCGGTGGGCGACGGCTATCGCGTCTCCACGGACCGCTTTGGCGTGCTGGTGGCTTTTTCCAAGGTCGATCAGGTCATGGATATCTGTCATCGGCTGCGACTCGCGGTCGAAGCCCATGAATTCAGTTGGCAGGGCGAGCCCTTCGACACGACGATCTCGATTGCCGTCGTAAGCCTGCGTCCGGATGGCGAGGGCCGGCGTGGACTGCTGACCATTGCCAACGATCTGATCAAGCAGATTCAGGCCGATGGCGGCAACGATTGCCGGGTGTACGCGGCGTCCGAATCACTGTTCGAGCGCCGCCGTAACGATGCCGAGTGGAGCGACTGGCTATTCACACGTCTTGATGGCGGCTTTGGTCATCTGATCTCGCAGGGCATTCGTCCGGTACTGGACGATCACGCTGACTTGCGGCCCTGGGCAGAGGTTCTGCTGCGCGTGGAGGATGACGACGGCGTGTGGATCACGCCCGGTACCTACCTGCCGGCCATCGAACGTCGCGCCGAGACCACGCGCGTCGATCTCTGGGTGCTGGCGCGTGCGTTGGAGCTGGCCAAGACCACCGAAGGGTTTCTGAGCGACCATGCGGGCTTCACGATCAATCTATTCGGCGCATCGCTGGATTCGCCCGACTTCGCCAAGGACGTGAACCGGATCATCTCCGACAGCGGGGTT
The DNA here is from genome assembly GCF_003151135.1 of Abyssibacter profundi. Lineage (NCBI taxonomy): Bacteria > Pseudomonadati > Pseudomonadota > Gammaproteobacteria > Chromatiales > Oceanococcaceae > Abyssibacter > Abyssibacter profundi. The sequence goes on along the minus strand of NZ_QEQK01000010.1, from coordinate 127,251 downwards.
TCGCCGGAGCATGTCTGCTTCGAGATTGATGAGCGGTTTGCCAGCGCCCATGTTTCGACGGTGCGAGGCTTTGTCGAAGCCACCCGACCCACGGGCGGCAAGATTGCGCTGGATCGATGCAAGGCCTCGGCCGGACTGGGCGCCCTGCGGGCACTGCCCATCGATTACGTCAAGATCAGCGATGCGCTGGTGCGCCGGATGCTGGTCGACCCCATCGACCGTGCCCATCTGGACTGGATCAACGATGCGGCCCATCAGCTGGGCGTCAAGACCGTGGCCACCGGCGTCGAGCAGGAAGACTGGCTGCAGGAACTGCGGCGACTGGGCGTGGACTATGCCCAGGGCGTGCGCGTGAACAAGATCGGCCCGCTTATGGTCTAGGCCTGGGTCGCTGTCAGGCCGCCGCGCCGGGTCGATGCTGCCGGCCTTCGCTCTTGCCCTCGGCCTGCCGCACCAGTCGCTCCGATAAATCGTACTGTTCGGTCTCCAGATACGCTTCTGCCAGATAAAGTAGCCTGGCCACCTCGACCTGGTCGGCCGATCCCGCACGGCTGCGGAGCTTCATGATTCGACGGCGAATGGGCCGCGCGGCCTGATCATCGGCGCCGAGCAGCTTGCGATCGTCGATGGCCGCCTTGCGCGCTCGCCGGGCGATGACGTCGGCGGCCAGCTCGGGCGGTTCCTCATTCGCGGCATCCAGATCGCGTGTGCTGGTCGCGACGCGGGTCGATTCTGTGGGTCCACGAGGCTCCAGCGCATCGTCACGGACCCGCCTGGGGCGCATCAGCAAACCCAGTGCAACCGCTGCACAGAGGCCGTTGATCAATGCGTAGAACAACCAGTCCGGCCAGCTGCGCTGCTCGGCAACTTCGGAGGCCCCGGGGCGGGTTGCCACGGCGGGTTGGGTGGCGGCTGGTGCAGCCACCTCGTCAATCGCGGGTGCGCTGCCCACTACCGGAGGGGCGGCGGTGTCAGGCTCGGCGATTTCCTCTGCTTCGATCGAGGTGGGGGCCGCTTCGGTCAGGGTGGCCCGTGCCAGCTGGCTCAGGTCGATCGTCAGCCGCGTGCCCCGTGTCGCAGCTGGCTGAACTGCGGCCAGGAAGCGTGGATTGAGCTGCTCGCTGAGTTGAAAGCGATTGATATCGATGACCGGCTGCATCGTCGTCGCCATGCCCCTGGGGCTCGGTGCCGGCGCCTGACGCGCGTCGACCTGAGTCGGCGGATTGGCTGGCGGGGCGCTGCGAAAGCCGGCGGGCAGGCTGAGCATCTGACCTGCTCGCAGCTGCGCCGGATCCCCTCGCAAGTCTGGGTTTGCGTCCAACACGGCTTGGATGGCCTGCCGCAGCGGCATGGCGGGGCTGGGTCGTGTGCGCTGGGCGATCATGGAGACCGTGTCACCGGCCGCGACCGGGCCAAACTGGGTTGCGGCCAATGCAACGGGTGCGGCGGGTTCGCGCTCGGCCCGCGGGGGCGGTGACGCAGCCGAGGCGGGGTCGCCGGGCAGCCGCAGATGCAGCGTGGTTTCTCCGGCCCGTTCAACCAGCGGATGTTGCCGGAACAGGCTCGCCTGTGGCTGCACATCGGCCAACACGGCAATTTCCTTGGCGATGCGTTGGCTGCCCGAGCGGACCTCGATTTCGAAGGACAGAATCGGCTCCAGATGGGGCTTGCTGCCTGTCACGGTCAGCCGGAGCCGGTCGCCCGGCAGCGGGTCGACGCGCATGGTCAGTTCGGTCTGGCCGGGTGGGCGTTCCGCCGTGCTGACCGGGCGGACGTAAATGTCTTGCACGTTCGCGCCGGCGCGCTCGATATCCACGGAAAATGACAGCGGTTCGGCCAGATGCGACACGCTGTGGGGCTCACCGATACTGAGCGCACCGGCCGGCAGGCTGGTGCAGAGCAGGGCGGCGGAGCCCCAGGCCATGCCGCGCGGGCGCCAGGAGGGCGGTGACAGTCGGTGGCGGGGTTGCTGCATGCTCTACACCTTGCGGCTCGGGGCCGCTTCCGCAAATGTCGTCAGCATGGGCATCTGCAACTGTCGCCGAGGCGGTGACGGCCGGATGCGGACAGCCCGGGCTGTTCCCTTGCCCACGCATAACGGCCCGAGCGTACCAATGCTGCGGGCAAGCCGAGGTGAAGTTCGGCGCTGGGCGTATACTTGCGCGCCGCCCGATTGCCTGCTGCTGCGCATGTTGCCGAATCAACGGAGCCCCGCGTGACTGCCTACGCCAAGACCATTGCGCGCGGCGCCCTGCAAATGGATTGTCCGCTCGATGATCGCCAGGCGCAGCAGCTGTCTCGCCTGGTCGAGGAGCTGGCCCGCTGGAATCGCGCCTATAACCTGACGGCGGTCCGCGATCCGGCACAGATGGTGGTGACCCATATTCTGGATAGCCTGTCTGTGATGCCGCATCTGCGGGGCCCCGTGGCCGATATTGGCAGCGGCGCGGGCCTGCCGGGCCTGGTGGCCGCGATCCTGCGACCGGATTGGTCGGTGCTGTCGGTGGAATCGGTGGGCAAGAAGGCGCGGTTTCAGCGCCATGTTTGCCGCGAGCTGGGCCTGGAGCGTGTGACAGTGGCCGAGCAGCGCGTGGAGCACTTTCAAAGCGAGACCCGTTTCGCTACCGTCACCTGTCGGGCATTTACCCGTCTGGATCGATTCGTCGATCTGACCCGCCACCTGCTTGCGCCAGGTGGTCGCTGGGTGGCCATGAAGGGCCAGGTGCCCGACGAGGAACTGAAGGCCTTGGATAGTCGTGTGACCGTTGAAACCATCGTACCCCTGACCGTGCCCGGCCTGGCGGCCGAGCGCTGTGCTGTCATTCTTTCCGAGGCTGGCTAATGGCTCGAATACTTGCGATTGCAAATCAGAAAGGCGGCGTCGGCAAGACGACGACGGCCGTGAATCTGGCGGCCTCGCTGGCCGCCACCAAGAAGCGTGTGCTGCTGGTCGACATCGATGCCCAGGGCAATGCCACCATGGGTGTGGGCGTCGACAAGGACGACCTGGAGTTGACCGGCTGCGACGTCCTGCTGGGCGAGGCCACGATGGCCGATGCCATTGTCGCGCCGCGCACCCTGGGCTTTTCCCTGCTGCCGAGCAACACCGACATGACCGCGGCCGAAGTGGGTCTGCGTCAGCAAAAGGGCGGCGAAAAGGCCTTGGCCCAGGCCTTGGCCGGCGTCCAGGATGACTTCGACTACATTGTCATCGACTGCCCCCCTGCCTTGTCCATGCTGACGGTCAATGCGCTGGTTGCGGCCGATGGCGTCATGATTCCCATGCAATGCGAGTACTACGCGCTGGAAGGGCTGTCGGCCCTGCTCGATACGATCCGCAAGGTCCGCGCCGTGCTCAACCCGCGGCTGGAGATCGAAGGCGTGCTGCGCACCATGTTCGATCCACGCAACAATCTTGCAAACGAAGTCTCGGCCCAGCTGCTGGCGCATTTTCCGGATCAGGTCTATCGGACCATCGTGCCGCGCAACGTGCGCTTGGCTGAGGCGCCCAGTCATGGTCTGCCGGCCTTTGACTACGACAGTCAATCCAAGGGGGCGCAGGCCTACCTGGCGCTGGCTGGCGAAGTGCTGCGCGGTTCCGGCAGGAAGGCCGCCTGATGGCGGCGAAAAAGCGGGGCCTGGGCCGCGGGCTGGACGCGCTGCTGGCCGGCGGCGTCGAGGTCTCCCGCGAGCAGGCCGAAGCGGAAGGCAGCCTGGAAGATATCCCGGTCGAGGCGATCCGCCCCGGTCGCTTTCAGCCGCGACGCGAGTTCGACCCCGAGGCGCTGGAGGCCTTGGCCCAGTCGATCCGTGCGCAGGGTGTGATTCAGCCCATCGTGGTCCGACAGGCTGACGAGGGCTACGAACTCATCGCCGGCGAGCGTCGCTGGCGTGCGGTGCAAATCGTCGGCCTGCCAACCATTCCAGCCGTCATCCGGCCGCTGGAAGACCAGGCCGCGCTGGCGGTCGCGCTCATCGAGAATATCCAGCGCGAGTCGCTCAACCCCATTGAAGAGGCGCTGGCACTGCACCGGCTGATCGAAGAGTGTGGTCTCACGCATCAGGCCTGCGCGGAATCGGTGGGGCGTTCGCGGGCGGCTGTCAGCAATCTGCTCCGACTCCTCGAGCTAGACGATGAAATCCGAGCACTCGTGCAGTCGCGCTCGCTGGAAATGGGTCACGCCCGTGCCTTGCTGGGCGCCCCCGAAGCGGTCCGGCTGCGCCTGGCGCATGAAGTCGTGGCTCGCAAACTCAGCGTTCGCCAGACCGAAGCGCTGGTCAGGGATCTTGATGCGCCGGCCAAGCCCAAGCACACACCGGCACCGGTATCGGATCACCTGGTCAGCCTGGGTCGCAAGCTGGGCGGTCGTTTGAACGCCAAGGTGGAGCTGCAGCAAAAAGGGCGCGACAAGGGGCGAATCGTCATCAACTATGGCTCGATGGACGAGCTGGAAGACATCCTGCGCGAGTTGACCTAAGCGCCCGGCTCCGGTCGTAAACCGCCGTCGCCATGTGCTGTCAAAGGTTTGCGCACTTGCCCGGTTGGTGCGGCGCAACATTTCATTGACCTGTCATGGGGGCATGGCTATACTTCGCGCCCCCTCAGGCGGGTGACGCCGGTTTTGAGTGACGAAAACCCAGGGCGCAACAAGGCGTCATCGGGCTTCGCCACGGCACGCAGAATCTGTGCCTGGCAGCTTGCAATCGGTATCGCGGGTTCTTTGCTTTGGGGGCTGCATGGCGGAATGCATGCAGCGGTGGCTGGGTTATCCGGCGGCCTGATCGCAGTAATCAGCACGTTTTATTTCGCGTTGCGCGCGTTTGGCCACGGCCAGGACGCGACGCCTGAGCGGCTCCTCGGCAGCCTGTTGCGTGCCGAAGTGATGAAGTGGGGCGTAACCCTGGCCTTGTTCATGGTTGCGATTGTCCTCTTCCGGGATACATTCCCGCCGGTGATCAGCGTTTACGCGACCTGCCTGCTGGTCTACTGGTTCGCGCTGGGCTGGACAACCACAACATCTGAAACCGACACAGAGAAAGGCAACTGATGGCAAGCGGCGCAGAACAACATGGCGGTGGTGACAGCGCCAGCTATTACGTATCGCACCATCTGACCCATCTTCAGGTGGGTGAGGGTTTCTGGACCTGGAACATCGACACGCTGCTCGTGAGCACCGTGCTGGGCGTGATCATGTGCGCCGTGATGTACATGGGCGCCCGCAAGGCGACGGCCGGTACACCCGGTTTCCTCCAGAACATGGTCGAGTCGCTGGTCGACTTCATCGACGGGCTGGTTAAGGAGTCCTTCCCCGGCACGTCCAAGTTTGTACCGCCCTTCGCGCTGACGATCTTCGTCTGGACATTCCTCTGGAACTGCATGGACCTGATCCCGGTGGACTGGCTGCCAACCGCAGCGTCCATGGCGGGCCTGGAGTACATGCGTGTGGTGCCGTCGGCCGACATGAACGCGACCTTCGCGATCTCGATCTCGGTCTTCTTCCTGATCATCATTTACAGCATTGCCGGCAAGGGTTTTGGTGGCTATGCGAAAGAGTGGCTGTCCCACCCGTTTGGCTGGTACCTGCTGCCCTTCAACATCATCATTAATTTCGTTGAGCTCATGGCTAAGCCGGTGTCGCTGTCACTGCGACTGTTCGGCAACCTCTACGCCGGTGAGCTGATCTTTATCCTGATCGCGCTGCTCCCCTGGGGCGTGCAGTTCATCCCGGGATTCGCCTGGGCGGTGTTCCACATTCTTGTGGTGACCCTGCAGGCGTTCATCATCACCGTGCTTAGCGTTGTGTACCTGAGCATGGCGTATGAGTCGCACGACGATCACTGAGTCTGATCTTTTAAGAGCTACCTTTTCCAACACCTGACGGAAACGACTGGAGAACGACGATGGAAATCATCATTGGGAACACCGCGCTGGCCATTGGCCTGATCTTCGGCCTGGCTGCTCTGGGCACCGGCATCGGCTTCGGCCTGCTGGGCGGCAAGTTCCTGGAAGGCGCTGCTCGCCAGCCGGAAATGGCCGGCATGCTGCAGACCCGCATGTTCATCATCGCCGGCCTGCTGGACGCCGTGGCCATTATCGGTGTCGCCATGGCGCTGCTGCTGATGTTCGGCAACCCGCTTCTGGGTCAGCTGGGCTAACTACCACCTACGACGTTGCGTTCCATCCAACCGTAGGAGATAGCAGTGGGTATTAACGCCACCATCATCGGGCAGACGATCACGTTCGCGTTGTTCGTGCTGTTCACGATGAAGTTCGTCTGGCCGCCGATTAAGCAGGCCATGAACGAGCGTGCCAAGAAGATCGAGGACGGTCTGGCGGCGGCTGAGCGAGGCGAAGCTTCGCTGGCCGAAGCCAGCCGCGCCTCTGACGATGCGCTCAAGGACGCCCGTGCCCAGGCACAGGACATCCTCAATGGCGCTAATCGTCAGGCCAACGACATTGTCGAAAAGGCCAAGTCCGAGGCACGCACCGAAGCCGAGCGCATCATCAAGGCCGCGAACGAGGAAATCGAAGCCTCGATGCAGCGCGCCAAGGCTGAACTGCGTAAGGAAGTGTCTGCCATCGCATTGTCCGGTGCACAGAAAGTGCTGGGCCGCGAGGTTGACGCCTCCGCGCACGATGATCTGCTCAAGCAGCTCGCGACCGAGATCTGATCATGGCCGAGCTGTCCACACTGGCACGACCGTATGCGCGCGCTTTCTTCGAGCTGCAGCACGAAGCCGGCACATTGGCCGCGGGGCAATCCGCGGTTGATGCCATGGCTGCTGTGGTCTCCGAAGAGCAGGTGGCCCGTCTGATCGGCCATCCGGCCGTTAGCAAGGAAGAACTCGTGGCCCTGGTTCAGGGTGCCAGCGGGGACGCCTTATCGGACGACGGGCTCAAGCTGCTGAAGGTGTTGGCTGACAACAAGCGCGTGGCGCTGTTGCCGGCTATTGCCGAGCAGTACGGCCTGCTCAAGGACGAAGCCGAGCGCCGGATCGCTGTCGACATGACTGCCGCCAAGCCGGTGAGTGATGACGCCCAGGCCGCCTTGGTGGCCGCCCTGTCCAAGCGACTGGGTCGGGATGTCGAGTTGAGCGTGACCATTGATGACGCCCTGATCGGCGGTGCGGTGCTCCGCGCTGGCGATCTGGTCATCGACGGTTCGGTCGCCGGCCGTGTGGACCGCATCACTCAGGCGCTGACCGCGTAGACGAGGACAACCAGGAAGCGACGCAACACGCGTCGCGACACCAGGAAACACAACATGCAATTGAATCCGTCTGAAATCAGCGATCTCATCAAGGATCGCATCAAGAATTTCGAGGCCGTGACCGAAGCGCGGAACCAGGGCACAGTCGTGTCGCTGGCCGACGGCATCGTGCGCATCCATGGTCTCGAAGACGCGGTGCTGGGCGAAATGCTCGAGTTCCCGGGTGATGTCTTCGGTCTGGCCCTGAACCTGGAGCGTGACTCTGTCGGCGCCGTGGTCCTGGGTGACTACAGCACGCTGACCGAGGGCGACTGGGTCAAGACCACCGGTCGCATCCTCGAAGTGCCGGTCGGCCCCGCCATGTTGGGCCGCGTGGTTGACGCGCTGGGTCGTCCCATCGACGGCAAGGGCGACATCAACGCCGAAGGCACCTCTCCGATCGAGAAGGTCGCGCCGGGCGTGATCGCGCGTCAGTCGGTGGATCAGCCGGTGCAGACCGGTCTGAAGTCCATTGACGCCATGGTCCCGGTGGGTCGTGGTCAGCGTGAGCTGATCATTGGTGACCGCCAGACGGGTAAAACCGCGGTGGCCATCGACACGATCATTAACCAGAAGGGCACCGGCGTTAAGTGCATCTACGTCGCGATCGGGCAGAAGAACAGCTCCATCGCCAACGTGGTTGCCAAGCTGGAAGAGCACGGCGCAATGGATCACACCATTGTCGTGGCCGCTGCCGCCGCCGAATCGCCGGCCCTGCAGTTCATCGCACCGTATGCCGGTTGCGCCATGGGCGAGTACTTCCGCGATCGCGGTGAAGACGCGCTCATCGTCTACGATGATCTGTCCAAGCAGGCTGTCGCCTACCGCCAGATCTCGCTGCTGCTGAAGCGCCCGCCGGGTCGTGAAGCCTACCCGGGTGACATCTTCTACCTGCATTCACGCCTGCTGGAACGTGCAGCCCGCGTGAACGCCGACTACGTCGAGAAGTTCACCAACGGTGAAGTCAAGGGTCAGACCGGTTCGCTGACGGCACTGCCGATCATCGAAACCCAGGCCGGCGACGTGTCTGCCTTCGTGCCGACCAACGTGATTTCCATCACCGACGGTCAGATCTACCTGGAAACCGACCTGTTCAACAGCGGCATCCGCCCGGCCATCAACGCCGGTCTGTCCGTGTCGCGTGTGGGTGGTTCGGCCCAGACCAAGATCATCAAGAAGCTGGGCGGCGGTGTTCGTCTGGCCCTGGCGCAGTACCGCGAACTCGCGGCCTTCGCCCAGTTCGCATCCGACCTGGACGAAGCGACCCGCAAGCAGCTGGAGCGCGGTCAGCGCGTCACCGAGCTGATGAAGCAGCGTCAGTACTCGCCGCTGTCCGTGGCCGAGATGGCGTTCTCGCTGCTCGCCGCTGATGCCGGCTACCTCGACGATGTCCCGCAGGACAAGGTCGTGGAGTTCGACGAGGCACTGCACCAGTTCCTGAACGGCGAGTTCAAGGACCTGCTGGATCGCATCAACGAATCCGGCAAGTACGACGATGCGATCAAGGCGGACATGACCGCTGCCCTGGACGCGTTCAAGAAGCAGTCGGCCTTTTAAGCGGACTGTTATCGCGCGTCAGGCGTGAATGGCCAGGCCGGACCAAGTGGTCTTGCCCGGCCGGTTCACGAAGCAGTCACGAGGTTTTAAGCATTGAGCGCCCGAGCAACATCCGGGCGCCTCAGTAGGAGTCAAGATGGCCGTCGGCAAGGAAATTAAAGGCAAGATCCGAAGCGTCAAGAACACGCAGAAGATCACCAAGGCCATGGAAATGGTCGCTGCCAGCAAGATGCGCAAGGCGCAGGATCGCCAGGCCGCGGCCACGCCGTATGCCGAGCGAATTCGCCGCACCATCGGGCATCTGGCTGAAGCCAATCCGGACTACAAGCATCCGTTCCTGGTCGAGCGGCCGGTGAAGCGCGTGGGCATTATCGTCGTGTCCACCGACCGCGGCCTCTGTGGTGGCCTGAACATCAACCTGTTCCGGCAGGCGCTGGGCGAGTTCCGTGCGGCCAAGGACGCGGGCGCCGAAGTCGATCTGATGATCGTCGGCTCCAAGGGCATGGGCTTTTTCAAGCGCGTCGGCGGCAACATCGTCTCCGAGGTCACGGGTCTGGGCGACACGCCGCATCTGGACCAGCTCATCGGTCCGGTCAAGGTGCTGCTCGACAAGTACCGCGATGGCGAGCTCGACAAGGTGGTGCTAATCCACAACCGCTTCGTCAACACCATGACGCAGAAGCCGACCGTGGAGCAGTTGCTGCCCGTGCAGCCGGTCAAGGACGAAGGCCTGCTGGACAACTGGGACTACATCTACGAGCCCAGTGCTGAAGATCTGCTCGACGGCATTCTGATGCGTTACGTCGAGGCCCAGGTCTATGGCGCCGTGGCCGAAAACGTCGCCTGTGAAATGGCGGCACGGATGATCGCCATGAAGTCGGCCTCCGACAACGCGGGCCAGATCATCGACGACCTGCAGCTGGAGTACAACAAAGCTCGCCAGGCCGCGATTACGCAAGAACTTGCAGAAATTGTGGGCGGCGCTGCAGCCGTCTGATCGGACACTAGAGATTTGAATTCTGGCCGGAGTCGACGCTCCGGCGAAAAACAGGAAAGAGCTATGAGCGCAGGCAAGATTGTTCAGATTATCGGGGCCGTCGTTGACGTGGAGTTTCCGCGCGACTCGATCCCGAAGGTCTACGATGCTCTCACCGTGACCGACAACAACCTGACCCTGGAAGTCCAGCAGCAGCTCGGCGACGGTGTCGTGCGCTGTATTGCCATGGGTGTGTCGGAAGGTCTGAAGCGTGGCATGGCCACCGAGAGCACCGGCGCCCCGATCTCCGTGCCGGTGGGCAAGGGCACGCTGGGTCGCATCATGGACGTGCTGGGTGATCCGCAGGATGAGGTCGGTCCGGTCGACACCGAAGAGCGCTGGGCGATTCACCGCAAGCCGCCGAGCTACGAAGATCAGGCAGGTTCCACGGAGCTGCTGGAAACGGGCATCAAGGTCATCGACCTGCTCTGCCCCTTCGCCAAGGGCGGTAAGGTCGGCCTGTTCGGCGGCGCCGGCGTGGGCAAGACCGTGAACATGCTCGAGCTGATCAACAACATCGCAACCGAGCACTCGGGTCTGTCCGTGTTCGCCGGTGTCGGTGAGCGTACCCGTGAGGGCAACGACTTCTACTACGAAATGGCAGAAGCCGGGGTCATCAAGCTGGACAACCTGCCCGAGTCCAAGGTGGCGATGGTCTATGGCCAGATGAACGAGCCCCCGGGCAACCGTCTGCGCGTGGCGCTGACCGGCCTGACCATGGCCGAGTACTTCCGTGACGAAGGCCGTGACGTTCTGTTCTTCGTGGATAACATCTACCGCTACACCCTGGCCGGTACCGAAGTGTCGGCCCTGCTGGGTCGTATGCCGTCGGCCGTGGGCTACCAGCCGACGCTGGCCGAGGAAATGGGTGTGCTGCAGGAGCGCATCACCTCCACCAAAACCGGTTCGATCACCTCCATCCAGGCCGTGTACGTGCCTGCTGATGACTTGACCGACCCCTCGCCGGCCACGACCTTTGCTCACTTGGACGCCACCGTCGTGTTGTCGCGTCAGATCGCCGAGCTAGGCATCTACCCGGCTGTGGATCCGCTGGATTCCACGTCGCGTCAGCTGGACCCCAACGTCATCGGTGTTGAGCACTACGAGACGGCCCGCGCCGTACAGGGCGTGCTGCAGCGCTACAAGGAGCTCAAGGACATCATCGCGATTCTGGGCATGGATGAGCTGTCTGAAGAAGACAAGCAGATCGTGTCCCGCGCGCGTAAGATCCAGCGCTTCCTGTCGCAGCCGTTCCACGTGGCTGAAGTCTTCACCGGCTCGCCGGGCATCTACGTGTCGCTCAAGGACACGATTGCCGGGTTCAAGGCGATTGTCGACGGCGAATACGATCACCTGCCCGAGCAGGCGTTCTACATGGTCGGCTCCATCGACCAGGCCGCCGAGAAAGCCCAGAGCATGTAATTGACGGGGCCGCCGGGGTTGTCCGGCGGCCCGTTGTCTACGGAGTACCCAGATGGAATTGAATGTCGACATCGTCAGCGCCGAAGGCGAAATCTACTCCGGTGCCGCCGACATGGTGTTTGCATCGGCCGAGATGGGCGAAGTTGGCATCGCTCCGCGTCACGCCCCGCTGCTGACGCGCCTCAAGCCGGGCGAAGTCCGGGTCAAGAGCACCTCGGGTGAGCAGTCATTCTTCGTCTCCGGCGGTATTCTCGAAGTGCAGCCCTACCAGGTGACGGTCATGGCCGACACGGCCGCGCGTGCCGGCGATCTGGATGAAGCTGCAGCACTGGAAGCCAAGAAGCGCGCCGAAGAGGCCCTGGCAAACCAGAGTGCCGACGTCGACCTCGCCATGGCGCAGGCCGAACTGGCCGAAGCCGCTGCACGTCTGCATCTGCTGCAAAAGCTGAAGTCCAAGCGCTAGGCGTCACGGGCAGCGCATAGGCCGTGGCTTCGTGCGCCCCGGCTGCTTAACGCTCGAGTGATCCGCTATCGTGCCCGCCTCCGGCTTGCCCACCATGCCCGGGCACTGGCAGCCTGATGCGATGAATCATCCCAATCTTCATGTCGTGATCCTCGCCGCCGGGCGTGGCACACGTATGCGCTCTTCCCAGCCCAAGGTGCTGCAGCCACTCGGTGGTCGGCCCATGCTGGCGCATGTGTTGGAGACCGCCCAGGCGCTGTCACCGGCGGCCACCCACGTCGTGGTGGGCCATGGGGCGGATGTCGTGGAGTCCCGCTTCGCGTCGGCAGCAGTGCAGTGGGTTTTGCAGGCCGAGCAACGGGGTACCGGGCATGCGGTTCAACAGGCCATGCCGGCCATTCCCGATGATGCTCGGGTGCTCGTGCTGTACGGGGACGTGCCGCTGATCACGCGTCCCACTTTGGAGCGCTTGGTTGACGTCGACGGGCCGGCCTTGTTGTCCGTCGTTCTGCCCGACCCCAGCGGCTACGGGCGCATCGTGCGCGATGAAGACGGCGCGGTCAGCGCGATTGTCGAGCAGAAGGACGCGAATCCCGAACAGCGGGCGATCGACGAAACCAATACCGGCGTGCTGGCTGCATCCGCCATCCGGCTCAAACAGTGGTTGTCCCGCATTGACAGCAACAACGCACAGGGTGAGCTGTATCTCACGGATGTGGTGGAGCTTGCGGTGGCCGATGGTGTGTCGGTGCAAGCCATTCAGGCGGATAACGCAGATGAAGTCGCCGGAGTTAACGATCGTCGCCAGCTTGCGCAGGCCGAACGTGTGCTGCAGGCGCGCGCGGCAGATGCGCTGCTGCAGGCCGGGGTCACGCTGCTGGACCCCGCCCGCTTTGACCAACGCGGCCATGTCGCGGCGGGCGAAGATGTGGTGATCGACATCAACGTGGTGCTGGAAGGCGATGTCGAATTGGGTGACGGCGTCGAGATCGGCCCCAATTGCGTCATCCGCAACGCGCGCATCGGCGATGGCACCGTCATCCATGCCAATACCGTCATCGAGGATGCCGACATCGGCCCCAGCTGTCAGATCGGACCCTTTGCGCGTCTTCGGCCGGGTACCGTCTTGGTCGGGGACAACCGCATCGGCAACTTTGTCGAGACAAAAAAGGCCCGGCTGGATGCTGGCGCCAAGGCTGGCCATCTGGCCTATCTGGGCGATGCAACCATTGGCAAGCGTGTGAATGTTTCGGCCGGCGTTATTACCTGTAACTACGACGGCGCCAACAAGCACCAGACCATCGTGGGTGACGACGCGTTTCTCGGGACCGACAGTCAGCTGGTGGCGCCCGTGACCGTGGGTGATCGCGCCTACATCGCGGCCGGATCGACGATTACCCGCAATGCACCGGATGACGCCCTGACGATTTGTCGGGCCCGTGGTCAGAAATCCATTGCCGGCTGGCGTAAGCCTGCAAAGAACCCCTAACGCAGGGGTACACTGCCGTCTCCGGTCGGTGACCCGACTGGCCTCGTGCGAAGCAAGGAAATCCCATGTGCGGAATTGTCGGCGCCATTGCCGAACGTGATGTCACCCCGATCCTGATCGAAGGCCTGCGTCGCCTGGAGTACCGGGGTTACGACTCCGCTGGCGTGGCCCTGGTGGGCGATCAAGCCATCGACCGTGTGCGCTGTGTCGGCAAGGTGCAGGCACTGGTTGACCGCATGGGTGAGGCGCCGCCACGCGGCCCGCTGGGCATTGCCCACACGCGCTGGGCCACCCACGGCGTGCCCGCCGAGCACAATGCCCACCCGATGGTTTCGCAAGGGCGGTTGGCATTGGTGCATAACGGCATCATCGAAGACCATGAGGCGCTCAAGGCCGAGTTGGCTGCCGAGGGCTACCGTTTCGATTCAGAAACCGATACGGAAGTGCTCTCCCACGCCATCCATCGCGCGTTGCTCGCCAAGGGCGATCTCTTCGATGCTGTGGAGTCCGTGGTCCATGGGCTCGATGGCGCCTACGCCATTGCCGCCGTGGATCAGGCGCAACGCGACGCCCTAGTTGTGGCCAGGCGTGGCACGCCGCTGGTCATCGGAATCGGTATTGGCGAACATTTCGTAGCCAGTGATGTGGCCGCGCTTCTGGCCGTGACCCGCCGCTTCATCTTCCTCGAAGAGGGAGACGTGGCCCGAGTCACCCGTAGCGGCGTCGAGATCCGGGATCTACATGGTGAACCCGTAACCCGTTCGGTGACGGAATCGGCGCTGGACCCCGACGCCACCTCCAAGGCCGGGTACCGGCACTACATGCAAAAGGAGATCTTCGAGCAGCCCCGCGTGGTGACCGACACCTGGCATGGCCTGGTTTCCGAGTCGCGTGTTCTGACGGCCGCCATGGGGCCCGATGCCGAAGCCATCCTGCCGGGTGTTCGATCCGTCACTATCGTGGCCTGCGGCACCAGCTTTCATGCCGGGCTCGTCGCACGGTACTGGATTGAGGCCATTGCTGGCGTCCCCTGCAACGTGGAACTGGCCAGCGAATATCGCTATCGCAAGCCCGTTGTGGCCGACGACACCCTGTTCGTGACCATTTCTCAGTCGGGAGAAACTCTCGACACGCTGGCCGCCCTGCGGTTTGCCCGTCAGGCGGGCTATCTGGCCACCCTGGGTATCGTCAACGTGCCGGAATCATCCATGGTGCGCGAGACCGACCTGTCGCTCATGACGGCAGCCGGTCCCGAGATCGGTGTCGCTTCTACCAAGGCGTTCACAACCCAGCTTGTGGCCTTGCTGATCTTCACGCTCATGCTGGCCAAATCGCGGGGCCGACTGACTGAAGAGGCGGAATCCACGGCCGTACACCAGCTGCGCAGCCTGGCGGCGGCCATCGAAAACTGCCTGCTCATCGACGACACCCTGCTGGCCATCGCCGAACGCTTCGCCGACAAGCATCATGCCTTGTTCCTCGGTCGCGGGGTGATGTTCCCCATCGCCCTGGAAGGCGCGCTGAAACTCAAGGAAATCAGCTATATCCACGCCGAAGGCTACGCCGCAGGTGAGCTCAAACATGGCCCGCTGGCGCTGGTCGACGAAGACATGCCTGTCATCGCCGTTGCGCCCAATGACGAGCTACTGGGCAAACTCAAATCCAATTTGCAGGAAGTGCGTGCCCGCGGCGGCCAACTCATCGTGTTCGCTGACAAACAGGCCGGGTTTGAATCAGAAGACGGCGTGACCGTCGTCGATATGCCCCACGCCGATGACCTAATCGCGCCCATCGTCTACACCGTGCCATTGCAGCTGCTGTCGTACCACGTCGCGGTGTTGCGGGGCACCGACGTGGACCAGCCGCGTAACTTGGCGAAGTCTGTGACGGTGGAATAGACGCGACTTCGCTGGCCGATGTTTGTTGTTTGTTAATAAAGTCTTTCCAAAACTGGGAGGGATAGGAGCAACCTCGGCTGTGGCGTACCGGTGTCGTCACGCCAGCTCGTCAACCGGGGCGGGCACGCCAGAAGTTCTAGCCGCAGCGTGTCCGCTAGACGGGGGAGGCTACGCGGTGACCGAAGGCCGTGGTCCGTCCTAAGCGGACAGTCGGGAACGGAGTTGGGGAGTCCGCTATCGGCCACTAGCGGTCATCTGTCCGGCAGCCGACCGATGTCTGCATCCAGCCCTAAGCTGCCGGTCAGCTACGCGGCAGTCCAACCCGGTCTCGCCCCTGATCGGTCTTGATCGAGAAGTCGTTCCCAAGGTCATCTTCGGTCGCGTGCTCATGCAAGTACTCAATCGACTTTGCAACCCACGCCGGAGGAATGTGCGCGCTGTCGGGCAACTTGCTGACCGGGTTGATGCCCGATGACTTGATGCTTGCCTGCATGTCTGTGGCCACTGTTCCGGGGCTCAGGCCTAGCGCGCGGATGCCGTGCTGACGGTGCTCCTTGTCAGCGCATCGGGTCAGCATCTGTACGGCCGCTTTGGTCGTGCAGTAGTGGCTCCAGCCCTCCATTGGCGCATTGGCTGCGCCGGAACTGATAGTGATGATCGTGCCGCCACCCAGCGGTTTCATCACGCGGACTGCCTCACGTAGCACATAAAACGCCCCCTTGAGGTTCACATCGACCGCGGATGCCCAGGCTCCGGGGTCAGAATCCTCAATGCGCGCGATGGGGTCAATGGTGCCGGCGTTGTTGACGACCAATTCAACCGGGCCATGTTCGGCGGCGACGTGAAATAGTTGCTCGACCGCGCCAGCGTCGATGACATCGACCTCGACCGGTACGACGCACCTATCGCCGTCAGCCGACGCATCAACGTTTGCGGTGTTCCGCGCTGCTGCAATGACACACCAGCCGCGCTCGGCAAAGTGATGGCTGATTGCTGCGCCGATACCACGACTTGCGCCGGTAACAATGATGACGTTGTTATTTGATTTGGTTGTCATGTGGGTGTCCTAATGGTTAAACAGGGGAAAGTTGTCCCAATACGGCGGCGCTTCGCCAACAACGCCTTCGATAGCCGAAAATGATTTGACCCAGCGCGCCAGCGACGGGCCAAGTTGCTGCCGATACGGAGCCAGCACACGCGTACTGTTGTCACTGGTAGCCACGTCAAATCGGTCGATCGCCCGTTGCACCCATGCAATCGCTAGCAGCAACCAAGAATCGGCAGCTGTGGGGGCGGGCCCATTCGAGAAGGCTTGGTTTTCCAGTCGGCGTTCGAGCTCATCCAACCAACACCCATGTTTGAACGTAGCGGCATGGAACTCGTCGTCGAGAGTGCCATCCGCACCCTTGAGTAGCCGCGGTGCGAACGCGCCCGGTACGGGCCAAATATCCGAATCTAACTTCATCACTCTTGCCAAACAGTTGCTGTTTGAGCTGGCGTAGCCCCATACAGCGGTCGATCAGGGCGCGAGCGATCCAGGTAGGCAAGGATCGCAATGCTCTCTTGAACAACAACGTCGCCGTCAAGCAGTGTGGGGACCCGCCCAGTCGGATTGATGCCCAAATACGCGAGCTGTCGGATCTTGCGCCGGCTTACATCCAGTAGCGCGGAATCGAATTTCACGCGCTTCAGGGTCAAGCCCAGCATCACCTGCCAAGCGGGCGGGCTGCCAGAGATCCAGTACAGCGTCGGCTTCGAAGTGTCTGGCGTCATGACGATTCTCGATGGCTATGCATAGCGCATCACCCACTGGTCGATTTGCGCCTTCGCTGTCGTCGTGTTTGTCGCCACGGTCTGTTCGTCGGCGGTTGTCGCCTGCACTGCGGCAAAATCGATCGAATCTATACCCAGAAACTGCAGCAGGAACTGCATATAGGGCTGCAGAAAGTTGGCCGCCTCAAAGCCTTCGCCCGGCGCGTAGCCGGCGGCGCCGTAGGCACAAACCACGTAGGCCTGCCTAGCCTTGACCAAGCCAGTAAACGCGGTGCCGTTGTAGGAAAACGTATGGTTGATCCGCACAACCTGGTCAATCCATGCCTTGAGCGCGGCCGGGATCGAAAAGTTGTACATCGGCACGGTAAGCAACAAGGTATCGGCTGCTTGTAACTCATCGATCAGTTGATCGGAGAGCGCAGTCGCCTGTCGCATCGCCGACGTCATTTCATCACCGGGCGTGTAAAAGCCGACAATGGTGGTGTCTTGAATCAGCTCGGTGGGCTTCGTGGCAAGGTCGCGGACGGTGATGTCGAGATTCGGTACGGCATCACGCAAGGCTGCACAAAAGTGATCGCCCAAGTCACGCGAGTGCGAGCCGTCTAGTCGGGCGCTGGCATCAATTCTCAGTAGTTTCATCGTCGGTCTCGGGTTGACAATCGGCAGTAGATTGCAGCCCGCGGCTGGAGCAAAAAAACATGCCTTGATGGATAACTCTTGTGCGAATGACGCAAAATTGCTGGCATGGATCAAAAAGCACTCGAAACCTTCGTTGCGGTCGCGCAGGCAAAGAGCTTTTCGGTCGTTGCCCGAGCGCGCAACGTGGCACCGTCATCGATCAGCCGTGCTATCCATGCTTTGGAAGGCGAGCTCGGCGTGCGCTTGCTGCAACGCTCGACAAGGCGCTTGGCATTGACCGAAGCTGGGCAGCGCTATCTGGCGCAAATCGAAGGTGTGTTGGATGCCTTGGCCCAAGCCAATGCAGACGCCCGAGATGCTGCTGAAACTCCGCGCGGCCACCTTCGCTTGACGGCCTCATCTGCATTTACCGAGTCCTGCATCGTGCCGGTGCTAACAGAGTTTCGTAACCGCTATCCGCAGATCACGGTCGAAATCTTGGCGACCGAGGAGCGCATCGATCTGATCGAAAACAACCTGGACCTGGCGATCCGCTTGGGTCCACAAGCTGACTCGGGTTTGATCGCGCGGCGGCTGGCGCGGGTGCACTACCACGTTGTCGCCAGCCCACAGTGGCTGGAACAGCATGGCCGGCCCAGACAACCTGACGACCTATCAAGCGTTGATTGCTGCCGCTATACCTTCGGTGGCTTTCGGGATCATTGGCATTACGAATCTGAGTCCGGGCAGGCGCTACAAGTCAATGTTGCCGGGCAATTCCTGTGCAGCAACCCGCTGGCGCTCAAACGGGCAGCGCTGGAGTCCAACGGGCCAGCCCTGCTTGCTCGATGGCTGGTTCATCGAGAACTCGACAATGGCAGCTTGGTCAGCCTGTTTCCCGAAACAAAATTCTGGGTCAGTGACCGCGATCCTGCTGTGTGGTTGTTGATGCCCTCGCGGAAGTATCTGCCGAGCAAGCTACGCTGTTTCGTGGAATTCCTAAGCCGAAAAGTGGGGCAACCCGATCTGGCTGTATGAACCCTCAAGTGGTTTTGCGAGTTAGCGGCTTAGAGTCGAGAACAATGCGACACACCTCAAATCCTGAGCGTGTGAGCGTCCCCTTCTGCCACAAAGCAGCCTCCCAGCCAACCTGACTCGGACTACCGCCTCGGGTCGGTTGCGGACATAGGTCGGCCTTCAGGGGGAATGTCCGCATTTGCTGCTTTCCTGTCGATCAGCCGACGCCCGCTTGAGGGTCAGCGGCCGCCGATGGGTTGCCTACAAAGGCATTCGGCGGCAAGCGAAACGGTCGCCTTGACCGGGAATCTTACGGATGGACGCTAGTTCAGAAGCTTGAGTTTCTTCTTGAACGGGAGTCGATTTTTCTGTTCTGGAATACCGTCATATACGTGATGTTTCGTGCGGTTCTGGTCGTTCTTGCGGTGGTGCTCCACCGCTCGCTGCAGCCGCACGCGCCGCTCTTGACCTCGATAGCAACGCCGTTCGGCCTGATCTGGGTTGGTTCGGTTGTCGCAATCGGAGTCCATTTGATGCGCACCCGCGCCTTGTCTCCGGTCGGTTGAGGTAATCGGGCCCGAAGACGCGCATAGTTCGCCATGTCAGGAGGCGACACCCAGGCCATTGATGCAGCAAACGGGGCCAGCACAGCTATTCGTGTGGTCGGACGGTTTCGTCTGGACCAGTTGGCGTTATGCGGGTAACCGGACGCACCGCTATGCCGCCAATCTGGTCTTGTCTGCCGGCGACCAGCCGCTGCTGCTTGAACCCGAAGGGCAACCGGCGATGCACTGCAAGGCTGCGCTTTGCGCTGTGGGTGCAAAACGCCGTATCGATGCCACGGACATCCCCTTTCTGAGCCTGAATCTTGATCCGGATACGCCGGCCGCGCTGACCCTGCACCGTCTGCTCGGGCCGGGGGTAATCCGCACTCTCAGCGATGCCTTTGCCAGCGCTTTCGCCACGCCAACGCTGGAAGTCCTGGGCGGTCGCGCGGATGTGCAACAAGTGCGTAAGTTGGCCGGCACACTCATCCACGCCGTCGGACAGCAGCTGGGGGCCACTGAAGATGTGCAGCTGGATGATCGCATCCGCCGGGTGGCCAATCGGCTGCGCCAGCAGTCTGAACCGCAGGTCTGTTTGTCGGAGCTCGCCGAGCTGGCGGGCCTGTCGCCCTCGCACTTAATGCATTTGTTTCGTGAGCAGCTCGGCCTGTCCATGCGCAATTTCCTGTTATGGCAGAAGATGCGGCAGGCGCTTCGGCGGATCGTGCTGGGTGAACCGCTGACTCAGGTCGCGCATCAGTGTGGGTTTGCCGACTCGGCGCATCTCACACGTACCTTTCAGGCGTTCTATGCGATCCGGCCCTCTTTGCTTCGTGATCGCAACTACGTTCAAGCGGTTTATCTGGAGTGATCTAGTCTGGGTGTCAGGAGACACACAACAAGATTGCACCATGGGGATGCCAAACCATTGCCACGCGGGCGCCGCCGCGCTGGTGGCCGCGGGTCTGCTGCTGACGGCCTGCGGTCAAAGCAATTCTTCGGCCGGGCCGGATGCGCCAGCCCCGCCTGCCGAGCCGGTTGCCTGTCCGGAGCCCGGTGATCTGACGACCGCAGCTGAGGTCTTGGCGGATCGACTCCCGGACGAAGCCTTGCTGGAAATCTGGCAGCGTCGCATGGTCGAGCGCGGGCCCCGGTTCACGGGCAGCCCTGCGTTGGCGGCCTGGCACGATTTTCTGGCGGAGGAGCTGGCGTCGTATGGGCTGAGCGTCGAGCGTGATCCGATGTCGCTGGAGTGGTGGCATCACCACGACTACAGCTTGACCTTAATCGTCGACGGCGTTGAAACGCCGATCCCCGTCGCAAGCTTTTATCCCTACTCGGGTTATACGCCGGACGGCGGCGTGGTCGGGCGGCTGGCCGATGCCGGAGCCGGGCTGCCACAGGATTTTCTGCTGGGCGACTTTAGCAACACGGTTGTGATCTACGAAGAGGACCAGTTACCGCTGACCCTGGCCCTGCTGTACTCCACGACCAGCTATGTGCACGACCCCGACAACACCATGACGCCGGCCACGCCCTACCGGCGGGCTTCGGTGTCGTTCCTGACGCCCCAGGAACAGGTGTCAGTTGGGCTGGCACGTGATGCCGGGGCCGTGGCAGCCATCGTGTCCTACGACGCATCTGCCGAGAATGCAGCCGGGCAGTACACGCCGTTTCTGACCAACCCGGCCGACAGCCAGGGGCTGCCAACGCTTTATGTGGACCGCGCGACGGGCGACCAGCTCAAAGCCGCTATTGCCGACGGTGCAGAGGTGCGCCTGGAGCTGCTGGTCGAGCGCGACCCCGACGCCGAAACGGATATCGTCATCGCCACTTTGCCGGGCACGCGTCCTGACGAGGTCATGCTGTTCAACACCCACACGGACGGTACCAGCGCCTCGCAGGAGAACGGCACACTGGGGATACTCGCCCTGGCACGCTATTTCGCCTCGCTTCCCCAACAATGCCGCCAGCGCACGATGACCTTTGTGATGATGCCCGGCCATTTTCACAACGGATTCGGCGGCGATACCGCGGGCTTCATCAGCCGCTACCAGGAACTGATCGGCCGTTCTGTCGCATCCCTGACCATGGAACATCTCGGCCAGCCCGAATGGCTGGATGACGAGCAGGGCTTTCACCCTAGCGGCGAGTACGAGCCGGGGGTCTGGTACGGCACCGACAATGTGGTCCAGGCGTTGATGACTGCTGCAGTGCAGGCGGAAGACCTGCGGCGGGTCTTCGTCAATCGCCCCATCGGGGTGATCTACTTCGGTGTCGGCAGCCCGTTGAATGCGGCGGGTGTGCCGAATGCCTCTTACATCACCGGGCCGAACATGATGCTGTCCTTCGCGGAGAACCAGCATGTCGAGAAGGTCGACTATGCCCGCATGGCTGCCGAGATTCGCAGCGCAGCCCGCATCGCGACCGCCATGGATGCCACCTCCACCGAACTGCTTTGTGCCGGTGTGCGCTCGCAGTCACCGACCACGCCGTCGGGGTGCTTTCCGTGACGGCTGATTGATCCGCTGATGTGTCGGTCCAGGCGGCCGCACGCCGCCATCCGCATGATCCTCGGCAGTGACGTCATCTGTTTCGACCTGCGCGGATGGGGGATCAGTCCGACGTAGTCTCCTCGGTCCCCGGCACGTCTGGCTCATCCGGCTGTGGACGGTCGGGCGCATTCGGCAGCATCTTCGAAACAATCCACTCGGCCGTATGGCGACGCATGTAGCGCGGCACGGCGTAGGTCCAGCGGGCTTCGGCCCGGGCAGCCCGAGCAATGCGGGGGATGTCCTCTTCCTTCAACGCTTCCACGTGGTCCGGAATGCCGAATCGCTCATTCATCTCGCGGATACGGGCAATGAACAGGCTGGCGCGCTCATCTGCGCTCATGACCTCGTCACCAATGCCGGCCTCGCGTGCGAGCCGCGCCAGGCGTTTGGCACATTTGGATTTGGAGTAGTCGAGCACGTAAGGCATGACAATCGCGTTCGCTCGACCGTGGGGCACGTGATAAAGCGCGCCGAAGTTGTGGGCGATTGCATGCACGTAACCGACGCCCGCCTGTGTAAAGGCCTTGCCGGCGAGGTGTGATGCCCGTGCCATGGCCTGCCGGGCTTCAAGGTTGCTGCCATCTTCAAACGCCGTTTCCAGGTTGGCCATGATGAGCTTGACGGCTTCCAGGGCCAGCACATCGGTGCGGTCCATGGCATTGCCGCTGATAAAGGCTTCGACGGCATGGGTCAGGGCGTCCATGCCGGTGGCCGCGGTCACATGCTGGGGCACGCCGAGCATCAAGCTGCCGTCCAACGCGGCTAGGCGCGGCATCAGGCGCGGGTCGAGCATCGGCAACTTGCGCTGGCCTTTGGTATCGGTCACCACGGCGGCGATGGTGACTTCCGACCCGGTCCCGGCGGTGGTCGGCACCGCATACAGCGGCAACATGCCGCGCATGACACGGAACATACCGGTCATGTCCATGATGCTGCGTTTGGGGTTTTTGCCTCGGGCCGCGACCGCCTTAGCGGCATCGATCACGGAGCCGCCCCCGAGCGCGATTACGCCATCGCACTGGTTGGCGCGCAGCACATCGACGGTCGCCTCAATCTGTTCCACGGTCGGGTCAGGTTGCACGTTGTCGTAAACGGTCACCTTGATACCACCCGCTTCCAGCACGTCGACCATGGGTTGGATCAGGCCGGTCCGGACCGGCGTCTTGCTAGAGATGAACAGCACGGATTGATGCCAGCCTTTCTCCACGATGTAACGGCACATCTCGACCGACGGCGAATCCCCCTCAAAAGTCTTGGGCCACTTGAACGGCAGGACCGCTGTGGCCGCCTTAAGCCCTTTCATCGAAACCCCGTGGACGTAAGGCTCGGTTAAACGGGCAATGAAAGATCGTGGTGTCGCGCTCGCCATGATGGTGGTCTCTCCCCAGTTAATGAGCCGTGGGCTTTCGTCGGCGGTTTACCGCCTCTTTTTTACTCGGTATGTGGCGCCGCTGGTGCGCCGTTGTCGCTGACTAAGTTGGAACGACCCAGCGGCATTCACCCTGCCTGAGCGCGCGCGAAAACCGGCTCCGTCTTGGTGTGCGAACCCATCAGCGCTTCCTTCACCACGCCTGGGATGGGCTCGCCGCCAGAGCCGCCGGGTCTAGGCGGCAGCGTCTTTCTTGCGACTCTCTGGTCGGCTGCGGGTGGCTTGGCCTGGCGTCCAGTTTTTGCGCGCCTCGAGTGCCAGCCGCTTGACCTCGGCGATGTCCTCGTCAGTGAAGACGCCGTTGACACCCGAGATCGCCGCGAGCTTCATCCCGTGCTTGAGGCCCAATTTGTAGATTTCCTTGACCTTCTCCCATTCGGTGTCGCGGCCAATGGTGAAGACCTCGAAACGTCCTTCGAGTGCCAGCACGATGGTTTCCGCCAGGCAGGCGTAAATCACGTTGGGCGGCAGGCCGATGTCCTTCATCTTGACGTCGGTGGGTAGCTCGATTTCTCCGGATTCGATGACCAGCACGTCGGGTCGCTTGGCCACTTCTTCTGGCGGTAGATCAAGCGGGCGGGCGACGTCGGTGATGACGCAGCCGGGTTTGACCTTGGTGATATCCAGAATTTTCTTACCAGCCCCCGAAGTGGACGTGACGATCATGTCCATTTCGTGGAGGTGGTCTTCGTAGTTCGTGGTGGCCACGATCTTGGCCTGCGGCGTGTCCTTGAGCATGGAGGCCTTCAAGGCTTCTAGCTTTTTCATGTTGCGGCCGGCCAGGTACACCTCGTCCACGGCCATCGCGAGCAATCGGGCGCTGACGGAGCCGATGGAGCCGGTCGCGCCGACGACCATGGTCTTCCCGGCGATCTTCTGGTTCTTGTTGATCTTGACCAGGCCCATACGTCGGACCGCATCGGCGGCGGCCCAAAGCGCGCCTGATGCCGAGTAGCTGTTACCGGTTGTGACAGGAATCTCAGCCCTGCGAGCGACCGTGACGCCCGCATCGCCGACCACTTTGGTGAATGCACCCAGGCCGATGATCTGCGCGCCCATTTTCTGCGCCATGCTGGCCGCCATGAGCAGACGACGGTAGGTGAATTCGGGGCTGCGAGCGAGCATTTCCCGGGGTGTTCCACCCACCGTGATCAGCCAGCCTTCAGCCTCGGCTCCGGCCGGAGAGACGATGTTCGACATTTTCGAGTACACCATCGGCGGCATGTGCGCGGCGGCCTGCTCGACCTTGTCCATCACGACCTTTGGTGTCGCTTTGGGCAGCGGGAAGCCCTTGGTGATGTACTCCTGGCTGAGCGGATGAATCACAAAGGCAAAGCGGCGAATGTTGCGGAACTCGCCGGTCGGATGCAGCAGGCGCGGTTTAATCGCCAGTTCGCGAATAATGTCTTCAAGGTCGGCATCCGCCAGCTCTTCGCTGGACATATTCAATGCCGCGAGAATCATGGCTTGGATGGTGTTGGTGCCGACGACGTGGTCGAACAGCGTTGGTGAAACATCGACGACCAGGTTGGCTTCCCAGCGCTTGAAGGCGGCGAACCGTTCGTCGTCGACCGCCGAGGTGATGACCGTCTTGTCCTTGAGCGCGCCGTCCTCCATGAACTGTTTCAGATCATCGAAGGTACCAACCACCGTATGGGAGTCGCGGATCTGCTTACGCACGAGGCTGCTTTTCACCGCCGACAGCCCGGGCATGACCGTCGACAGGGTCCGAAGTGGGAGGACGGATTCGGCCAGCCGGGCACCTCGGGCAAAGACCTCAAGCTGATTCAGCGAGGTCAGCATTTTGGGTGCGCCGGTTTGGAGCACGGCGTCGGCAAAGCGCAGGTTGGGCGTGTAGTCCGCCATGGCGACGGCCATGTCGTAATTGACCACGCCCGACAGGAACAACACCTTGTTGTTGTTGAAAAAGTTGCCCAGTTGCTTCTGCACGTGGCGAACCGCTCGCACCTGGAGCAGGCGACGTAGGGCGGCTCCGGTGGTGGCCGGCACACGCGTGACCACGCCCAGCATGCGCTCGGTGTCGGCGTGCACGATGCGCCGGGTGCCGACATCGTGGTGGTCGCGAATCATACCGAGGCCGATGGCGTCGGCCTTGGCCTGATGACGACGCAGCAACTCCCAAGCCTGCGATTCATCTCCGTCTGCGCCGACCCGGCTGACAGTGAATGGCTGGCCAAGAAAATCGGTCTCGAACGTGAAATCGTTGGTGGACGATCCCATCGTGACGCTGACGACGTGTTTCATGTTGAGCGTTCTCCTCGCTAGTCGCTGAACTCAGCATCGCTGCAAGGCGAGCCGAGGGCACCGTTTAGAATGGGTCTTGAGTGCCCATCTGAAGAGGTGACCTTATACGCGGGGCAGGCCTCGGGCAACGCGTATAAGAACAAGCTTCATCGGAGTCTGGCTTGTACCGATTGATCGAAGTTGACGCTGCCTTGGAAGGCTTGATCAATGATCAGCAAGCCTCGTCGAAGAGAGGGCAGCCGGAGCGTTGCAGGGCCGCGTTTCAACGGTGAACTTCTACGCGAGTTGCGTCGTCATGGGTTGCTTGAGATTGCCTCGGGCGAAGGCCTGACCGGCTTGGGTCCGATGAATCCGGTAAGGCGAGTGAGATTGTTCGCCGTGTACTCGTCGTCCCAATGCCTCACCCAGCCGCCGATGGCCGCCACGGTGTTTTCCCTAATGGCTCATTGGTCCCGGGGCCTGTCCGTCCAGGCGGCCGGATGGTGCTGTCTACAGGCCCCGGCGCTCTGCTCATTCAGTTGCACCCGGCGTTGACTCGCGTGATCGATAAACCCCTGGCGCTTCACCAAACCAGCGTCGAAACGCCCGGGTGAAGCTGGAGGTGTCGCCGTAGCCCAGATGCACGGCGATTTCGTCGAGCGTCATCCGCGTGTTGCTCAGTAGCTGACAGGCTAGTTGCTGTCGTTCCTGTTCGAGGAGTTCGCGAAAGCCGGTGCCTTCGGCTTCAAGCCGGCGCCGGAGGCTGCGCGTCGACAGGTTCAGCGCTTGGGCGATGGTCTCGATGGACGTCGTGAAGCCTTGCGGGCCCAGCATCTGTTGGCGTGTGCGGGCAACCCACCCGCCGGGCTGGCGGCGTGCCAACTGCTGGCGGCACTGGTCTTCCAGCAGGCTAACGAGCTGCGCATCGTAAGTGGGTAGCGGCCGTTCGGCGTCGGCGCGGCTAAGCAGCAAGCTGTGGCGGGGGTAGTCAAATATCGGGCGAATGCCGGCCAGCGCCTCAAGCCGGTCTGCATACGCGGGCGCCTGGTGGGCAAAGGTCAAGGCCTGCAAGGGGATGCCGGCCAAGCCCATCTCGCGCAGCAGCTGGATCGCAGTGGCCATGTCGCGTTCCAACATGGTGGTGCGCAGTTGGCGCGGAATCCGGTCGGCTTGAAACGCCACGCCAATGGTGCCGGGCTCGCGAATCAGCTGAATTTGGCAGTAGGCCGTGCTGAGCGGTAGGAAGTTCAGCGTGCGTTTGATGGCCTCCTGCAGGTTGCGCGAGGTGCGCATCAGAAAGCCCCAGCTGCCAAAAGTGGCGATGCTGTACTGCAGGCCCAGCTCAAAACCCAGCGCCGGCACGTCCGGTAGCGCGAGCATGAGGTTTTCCATCAGCCGCATTTCCTGCTCGCGGGTGATCAACGCCTCGGCCGATGCCAGTGTCGATTCATCAATGCCGGTGCCGGCCAGGCAGGTTGCGGCGTCTGCTCCTTGCGCCACGGCAAAGTTGATCATGACCTGAGCAATGGCCACGGGGTGGAGGATCGGGTCGCTGGTCTGCGGGCGGTTCATACGCCTGCAGTCTAGACCGGCTGGCCGAAAATGCGGCAAGGCTGACCGGGTTCGCTCTGTCCTGGCGTATTGGCCGCCACTAGGCTGGCTGTGATTCGGCGCGAAAGGAGATGAGCATGAGCGAAGAATTATCTGCCCTGAACCGTCAGGCGATATCCGCAGCCAAACGCCACATGGGCCATTTCGCATGGCCGACCGTGTTGTTCACGGCGGCCACGCTGGTCGTGTTTGTTGGCAATTTGGTGTTATTCGCCGCCGGTGTCATGCCGCTTTGGGCGGCCATTGTGGTGTACGCGGTCGCGACCTACTTCTCATACACGCCGCTGCATGAGGCCGCGCACGGCAACATCCACGGGCAGCAGGCGGGTCTTAAGTGGGTCAACGACCTGTGCGGCTATGCCGTGGCACCGTTGATTATGGTGCCGTACTCCACGCACACGGTGGAACATTTCACCCACCACCGCTACACCAACCAGCCGGACAAAGACCCTGATTACGTGGTTCGCACCATGGGCGATGGCCTGGTTGCTCTGATCCGGACGGGGCTGCAGTTTCTCTGGGTACAGAACAGCTTCTTGTTTCGGGGGCACTGGAGCGGGCTGTCGCGCCGCGAGCAAGCCATCTACGTCGTCGAAACAACCGTGGCGCTGGGTTGGCGGCTCGGATTTCTACTGCTGGTCACCCGTCCTGGGGCAGGCTGGCTGCTGCTGATCGGCTATCTGGCTGGGGCATTCTTTACGGCGTACTGGTTCGCCTATCGTCCCCATGCGCCGTATCGGGAGCCGACACGTTGGCGAAACACCAACAGCCTGCTGATGCCGGCCTGGATGCGCCCCTTCGAGTGGTTCTGGCTGGGCCAGAACCTGCACTCCATCCACCATCTGTTTCCCCGCGTACCGTTTTATCGCTATCACGCCCTGCATCGTGAGATCGAGCCGATCATGCGTGCGCATGGCACGCCGATGATCGGTGCGTTCAGCCAGCAACCGGTTGCGCCGTCGCGGCGGCAGCGCGTGTGATCGAGAGGGCAACGATCATTGCCTTGCGCCGCCTGGGTCGACGGGCGCAGCATCAGATGGACGCGGGTTAGGCTGACCAGAATATGTGAATAAACTATCGAAAATCGAATAATAATTGATTGGATTAATTATTTGTTCGGCGGCAGCATGACCCTCCCTGGCGCCACGAGGGTGGCGCTCCCAAACCGCGATACGCGAGGGAGAGACGAATGGACAGCATTGAAACGCAGGCCGCGGGCGGGTGCCCGTTCGCACATGGCGGGATGACCAGCACCAAGACCACCGTTACCAGTTGGTGGCCCAACGCACTCAACCTGGACATCCTGCATCAGCACGATCAGAAGACGAACCCCATGGGGCCGGACTTCAACTACCGAGACGAATTGAAAAAGCTCGATGTCGAGGCGCTGAAGCAGGACCTGACGGCGCTGATGACGGACAGCCAGGACTGGTGGCCAGCCGATTGGGGCCACTATGGCGGGCTGATGATCCGCATGGCTTGGCATGCCGCAGGCTCCTACCGGCTGGCGGATGGTCGCGGTGGCGGAGGGACGGGCAACCAGCGCTTTGCGCCGCTGAACTCTTGGCCGGATAACGTCAATCTGGACAAGGCGCGGCGGCTGTTGTGGCCGATTAAGAAGAAGTACGGGAACAAGATTTCCTGGGCAGACCTGATCATTCTGGCCGGCAATATCGCCTATGAATCCATGGGCCTGAAGACGTTCGGATTTGCCTTTGGGCGAGAGGATATCTGGCACCCCGAGATGGACATCAACTGGGGAGCAGAGACCGAGTGGCTGGCCGATAGCGAGCAGCGCTTCGACGACCTTGACGACGCGACGAGCATGCATGCGCCGCTGGCGGCCACCCACATGGGGCTGATCTACGTGAACCCCGAAGGCGTCAACGGCAACCCGGATCCGCTGAAGACCGCGGCGCATGTCCGAGAAACCTTTGCCCGGATGGCGATGAACGACGAGGAAACCGTGGCGCTAACCGCCGGTGGCCACACGGTGGGTAAGACCCATGGCAACGGCGACGCCAGCCAGCTGGGTCAGGACCCCGAGGCCTGCACGGTGGAAGAACAGGGCTTCGGCTGGCGCAATCCTGCCGAGACCGGCCACGGTCGACACACCGTGACCAGCGGTCTTGAAGGCGCGTGGACCACCCACCCCACGCAATGGGATGACGGCTACTTCAAGCTGCTGCTCGGCTACGAGTGGGAGCTGAAGAAAAGCCCGGCGGGTGCCTGGCAGTGGGAGCCCATCGACATCCGCGAGGAAGACATGCCCGTGGACGTGGAAGACCCGTCCATCCGCTGCATGCCGATGATGACCGACGCCGATATGGCGATGAAGATGGATCCGGCCTACCGCAAGATTCTCGAACGCTACGCCCAGGACCAAGCCGCGTTCTCCGACGCCTTCGCCCGTGCGTGGTTCAAGCTGACGCATCGCGACATGGGCCCCAAGGCCCGCTATGTCGGCCCGGACGTCCCGGCAGAGGACCTGATCTGGCAGGACCCGATTCCAGCTGGCCCGCGTCTCTACGACGTGGGTGCGATCAAGTCGCAGATTGCCGAATCCGGTCTCAGCACGGCCGAGTTGGTGGCCACGGCCTGGGACAGTGCTCGCACCTTCCGAGGGTCAGACCTGCGTGGCGGTGCCAATGGTGCGCGGATTCGCCTCGCTCCCCAGCGGGATTGGCCGGGTAATGAACCCGAGCGTTTGAACAAGGTGTTGTCGGTACTGGAGCCGATCGCGGCGCAGTACGGTGCCAGTGTGGCCGATGTCATCGTGCTGGCCGGCAATGTGGGCGTGGAACGCGCGGCTCGCGCAGCCGGTGTGGACATCACCGTCCCGTTCGAACCGGGTCGGGGTGACGCCACCGACGCGATGACGGATGCAGACAGCTTCGAGGCGCTGGAGCCTCGGCACGATGGCTTCCGGAACTACCTCAAGCAGTCATTCAAGGTGGCACCGGAAGAACTGTTGCTCGACCGCAGCCAGCTCATGACGCTAACCGCACCCGAAATGGTCGTTCTGCTGGGTGGGCTGCGGGTGCTGGGCACCAACCACGGTGGTGTGGCGCATGGCGTATTCACCGACCGGGTTGGGACCCTGTCCACGGACTTCTTCGTCAACCTGACTGACATGGCCAACGAGTGGAAGCCGGCGGGAGACAATCTCTACGAGATTCGTGACCGCAAGTCCGGTGCGCAGAAGTGGACCGCCACGCGGGTGGATCTGGTGTTCGGCTCGAATTCCATACTGCGATCCTACGCCGAGGTCTATGCCCAGGATGATGCGAGCGAGAAGTTCGTGCATGACTTTGTGGCGGCCTGGACCAAGGTGATGAACTTGGACCGGTTTGATATCGGCGCCTAGCGGGTTGTGTCTGTGCGTTGGGACAGCGGCGGATCAGTGCTGGGGGGCACAACGCGATGCTCATGGCAGGGTGGCTGGTGGTAGATCGCTGGCCCGCCGACCGGCTTGACCGGACTGGCGTTAGCACGAATCTGAGGGTCAAGGCAGGGGCGGATGGGACATGCCACAATCCCGTCCGCCCGCGACGCTGCGTTCGGTGTCGGGAGGCGTAGACCCGATTCAGGAGCCGCTAGACGCATGAGCCAGATCACCTTGAACACGCCCTTCGAGCTGCCCAATGGCAGCCGCCTGCCAAACCGTATTGCCAAGTCGGCGATGAGCGAGGCGCTGGGGACGATGGATAACCGAGCCACGCCTGAACTGGTGGAGTTGTATCGTCGTTGGGGCCAAGGTGGGACGGGGCTCATTATCACCGGCAATGTGATGATTGATCGCAAGGCCTTGGGCGAGCCGGGCAATGTGGTCATCGAGGATGACCGAGATCTGGATACCCTGCGTGCCTGGGCCGAGGCCGGCAAGTCGGGTGGCGGTCAGATCTGGGTGCAGTTGAACCACCCGGGACGGCAGTGTCCCAAAGGCCTGAACCAGGAAACGGTCGCGCCCTCGGCCGTGCCGTTTAACAAGGCGATGCAGGCTTACTTCGAGACGCCGCGTGAGCTGACGGGTGATGAGATCAAGGACTTGATCGCCCGCTACGGCCGGGCCGCCGAGATCTGCTATCAGGCTGGCTTTTCCGGCGTGCAAATCCATGGGGCCCATGGCTATCTGGTCAGCCAGTTCCTGTCACCGAAAACCAACCAGCGCGCGGACGAATGGGGCGGCAGCCCGGAAAACCGCAGGCGCTTCGTATTGGAAGTCTTGGCCGCCATGCGAGCGGCCACCGCTCCGGATTTCCCCATCGGTATCAAGCTGAACTCGGCGGACTTCCAGCGCGGCGGTTTCACGGAAGAAGAATCCCTGGATGTCATGGCCGCGCTGGCCGACGCTGGGATCGCGCTGATCGAGATCTCCGGCGGTACCTACGAGGCGCCGGCGATGACCGGCGTGCGTGCATCCACCCGCGAACGCGAGGCCTATTTCCTCGATTTCGCCGATCAGGTGCGGGCCCGAATTCCGGACACGCCGTTGATGGTCACCGGCGGTTTCCGCACCCATGCTGGCATGAGCGCTGCGCTGGAATCGGGGTCGCTGGACCTCTGTGGCATCGCCCGGCTGCTGGCCATCGAGCCCGAGGTGTCCCGCCGCTTGCTGGCCGGTCAGGACCCGCTGCAGCGTGTGCGGCCGATCAAGACGGGCATCGGTCCGGTGGACCGTATGGCGATCATGGAAGTCACCTGGTACACCCGACAGCTAAGGCGCATTGGCCGCGGCAAGCAGCCCA
This sequence comes from Abyssibacter profundi, assembly GCF_003151135.1. Classification (NCBI taxonomy): domain Bacteria; kingdom Pseudomonadati; phylum Pseudomonadota; class Gammaproteobacteria; order Chromatiales; family Oceanococcaceae; genus Abyssibacter; species Abyssibacter profundi. The sequence continues at coordinate 95,596 of NZ_QEQK01000010.1, read as the reverse complement.
AGCCCAATGAGTCCGGTCTCAAGGCGTTTCTGTGCAGTCTGGTAGGTACGGCGTCCGGTGTGCGACAGACCAAGCGATTACGCGCCAGCGGTTGATATTGGCGCTGGCCGGGGCGGGTTCTGCGATCTGCTGGACCTGTTCTGAGGCGGCCGACCAACGGTTACGGCCTTAAGCGGACAGAAATGATCATGGGGATCAATCGCATACAGCTCGATTCGTTGCAACTAAACGCACCAAACGAAAAGAATGCGCTGACCTCACATTTTCCTTACATGGGCGCTGGTTTAATGCTTCGCACGACACATCCTTCCCCGTGTGTCGTGCATTGAGCGTCGAGTTCAGTCTCCGCTCGAATTGCCCAGCACCCCAGTGGGCTCTCCTCTAAGCGGCCGCAAGGCCGCTTTTTTTATGGGCGTCACCGCGCCGCGAGTCATGATCTCGCAATGGACTCGCCCTAGCCTCCCGGCCCTTATTGCTGGTCAGAGCGTGTTGAGCCATGGTTTTGCGTCGTCTTTCCGTTGTCCTTGTCGCTGCGGCGTTGGCTTCGATGGGTGGTTGCGGAACGGGCGATCCCGGGAACACCGGGGCGCCTGTGCAGGGTGGCGATGATCAAGGGCCCGCGGCACCCGATGCGCCGGGCCATGATGAATCCGGCGGTGCGCCCGCGGGCGAGTTGGATCTGCCGCCTGTTGCCAGTCTGACCGCGGGCGAATGGCTGCGCGGAGATTTGCACATCCACTCGGATCACAGCGCGGATGCATCCAATAACCCGATCACCAAGATCACGGGCTTGGCCGAGTCCGTGGGCATGGACTTCCTGGGGTTGTCCGATCACGACAACCACGTGGAGGGTGCCGTGGCGGAGCACACCTGGTCTGATCCGGCCTTTGTCTCCAGCCCCTTGATCATGCTGTACGGAGCGGAATGGACCACACATCGGGGCCATGGCAATACATTCTCGGCCCAGCCCTATGACCACCAGCAACTGTATGACCTGCGGGACGACTTCGACGCCCGGATTGCCGCCTTTGTCAAAGAGGCCGGCATTCACTTATCAGCTAATCATCCAGGCAACGGCGACAGTTTCAGCTTCAGCTACGACATGGTTCATTCCATCGAGGTCTGGAACTCGGCCATCTGGGCCACGAACGAGGGCGCCGTTACCATCTGGGACGACCTGCTGAAGTCCGGGCGGGATCTCACCGGGCGTGGGGGCAGCGACTCCCACCATGGTTATCCGGAGCCAGGCGATACGCCGGTCCCGAACAGCATCCAGGCCGGTGGGAACAACGTCGGTACGCCGACGACCTGGGTATTCGCCACCGAGCGGAGCGCTGCTGCCGTGGTTGAGGCACTGACCAACGGGCGGGTGTCGATTAGCGCCAACCCCCATGCGCCCCGCGTCGAGTTCACCGCAGATGTGGACGGCGATGGTGAGGCCGACATGATGATGGGCGACAACATCGTGCCGACTGGCGACGCCGTGACATTTCATGTCGAACTGCTGGGCGGCTCCGCTGGCCTGCTTCCCTACACCGTTCAGGTGGTCCGTGATGGGGCAGACTTCACCAGCCTGACCATTGCACCGGGGCAGACAACCGTGACCTTCGTGGACAACCCGCCTGCCGGCCAACGCAGCTACTACCGGGTGGAAGTCACGGGTCTACCCGTGCCCTATCCCGAAGTCCCCGGCGCGTCCGCGCTCAGCGGGAACATGATCGCGTTGTCGAACCCGATCTACTTCAACTTTGATCCGGACTATTAAGGAAGCACTGATCTACTCGCGCCTCCCAGCGCAGTTCGGTGAGCACGGGCTTTTTCCTCCGGCTGGCGTGATCTGAGCCACCCCCGGCCCCGGTCAGATTGCTACACTTTGGCCGACTTGGGGCGGGATAACTCATGGCTGCCGATACCGTGCGCCGATCCATATTGCTGGTGCATTTTTCGCAGTCGGGGCAGACGCGCGCTGTAGCGGATGCCTTGACCGCACCGCTGCGCGACGCCGGCCATGCGATCGACGAGCTGGAGCTGGCCGCCCTGGAGCCAGCGCCCTGGCCCTGGCCTTTCTGGCAGTTCCTGGACAGTTTTCCGGAGACGGTGGCGCAGTCACCCGTCAACTTGCAGCCCTGGTCCTGTGCCACGTCCTATGACCTCGTCATCTTGGCCTACCCGGTGTGGTTCCTGTCGCCGGCGCCCGCGATTGCCAGCTGGTTGCGCAGCCCGCAGGCCCGGCAGTTGCTGGCGAAGACGCCGGTGGTCACGGTGACCACCTGCCGCAATATGTGGGTAGAGGCGCATCGAGATGTGCTGGAACTGCTGCGGGCGGCCGATGCCAGGCCCACTGACCACCTGGCGCTGACCGATCCGGGCCCGGCACTGGCCACATTCATCACCACGCCGCGCTGGGTGCTGACCGGGCGGCGGGAGGCGTTCTGGGGGCTGCCGCGCGCGGGGCTGACCGAAGAACAGATCCAGGGTGTATCGCGGTATGGTCTGCGCATCCGGCAGGCGCTGGAAGACACGCAATGGCAGGCGGGCCGGTCGATGCTGGAGGGGACAGACGCCTTGCGTGTCGATCCTGCGCTGGCCGGTAGCGAACGCATCGGCAAACGCAGTTTCCGCATCTGGGGCCGCTTGCTGCGTGCCTGCGGAGCACCGGGAACACCGCTGCGACGCGTGGTGCTGGTCGCCTATATGGCATTCCTATTGCTGATGATCATGACGGTCGTGCCGGTGTCGCTATTGCTGCGGCGATTGCTCGCCCGGCTGGCGCCACAACGGGTGCAGGCCGCTGCGGCCGAGCTTGAGCGCCAGCCGGGCGCGACCGCATCCTGACGGGGGAACTTTTGCAAGACGTTTTTATTCGCGGCACCAGTGCCGTGCTACCGAATGCGCCGGTATCTAACGACGACATGGAGTCCGTGCTGGGTCAGATCGGAGATCGGCCCGCACGCGAGCGGCGCATCGTGCTCAGCCGCAACGGGATCCGGCAGCGCTACTACGCGGTGGATCCGGCCACCCGCCAGCCCACGCATACCAATGCCCGGCTCACTGCCGAGGCCGTGAAAGGCCTGGTCGGCGCGGACTTCTCGTTGCCCGACCTGGATGTGTTGGCCTGCGGCACCTCCTCGCCAGATCAGATGGCGCCGGGCCACGGGGTCATGGTTCATGGTGAATTGCCTGAGGCGGCCAGCTGCGAGGCTGTCTCCCTAGCCGGAATTTGCTGCTCCGGGGTGGCGGCACTGCGCTACGCCGCCCTGACCGTGTCCGCCGGACAGGCCAGCACGGCGGTGGCCACGGGTTCGGAAACCGCCTCAACCTTCATGCGATCCGAGCAGTTCACGGCGCAGTACGAGGCGCAACTGTCAGCGATGGAGCGGCGGCCGGAGCTGGCATTCGATGGCGTGTTCCTGCGCTGGATGCTGTCTGATGGCGCCGGCGCACTGCTGCTGGGTCGGCAGCCTGCGGAACACGGACTGTCGTTCCGGCTGGACTGGATTGAGCTGCGCTCCTACGCTCATGAACAGGCGGCCTGCATGTATGCCGGTGCCCGCAAGCAGGCCGAGGGCGGCTTGCAGGGCTGGCGGGAGCTGCCCGCCGACGCCTGGTCGGCCTCCGGGGCGATGACCTTCCAGCAGGACGTGCGTCAGCTCAACGAGCACATCGTCGCGTTGACGATCGAGCGCGCGTTGCCAGAGGTGCTGGCACGTCGACCGCTGGCCGCCGATGCGATTGACTGGTTTCTGCCGCACTACTCTTCCGAATACTTCCGCCCGCGCATCCAGCAGGGCTTACGCCGAATCGGGTTCGAAATTCCTGAAGACCGCTGGTTCACCAATCTGCCGGAGGTCGGCAATGTCGGCTCGGCGTCGATCTATCTGATGCTGGATGCGCTGCAACGCGAAACCTCGCTGGCGCCGGGTCAGCGGGTGCTGTGCTTTGTGCCCGAGAGCGGGCGCTTCTCGGCCGCATACATGCTGCTGACGGTGGTGGAGGGGGCATGAAGCTTGAGGAGGTGCCGCAGGACGACAGTCCCGGCTATGCGAAAGAGCGGCGGGCAGTTTATGCCCAGGATGCCGACGGCGGGTATGTCGTGGCGGCGTCTTCTGGCTGGGCGGTGGAGGAGGCCGCGAACACGCTGGCGGTTGCCACGTTCGAAGCCCAGGCCCAGGCGGCCCGCGCGCGCTGCGCCGCCGGGCAGGGGTCGCCCCTGGAGGTGATCATGTACCTGCGCCGCATGGATATCCCCACGCTGGCGCAGGCCACCGGGCTGTGGGCCTGGCGGGTGAAGCGTCATCTTCGCGCGAAGGGTTATCGGCGTCTGAGTCCTGCGCTAAGGCAGCGATACGCGGATGCGCTGGGTTGTGATGTGGCGCAGTTGCTGCCCGAGGCGGAGCCACCCGTATGAATCTACAACCCATTACGCACCGTCATGCAGGCCACTGCGAAACCGGTGTTAGTTCGATTCTGCTGGAAGCTGCCGGCCTGACCCTGTCGGAAGCCGAGGTGCTCGGCCTGTCCAGCGGGCTGACCTTCGTGCATCTGCCGTTCGTGCGCATTAACGAACTGCCGCTGACCAGTTACCGCATGCCGCCCGGGCGGATTTACCGTGGCCTGGCGCGGCGCATCGGCGTGCGCTGGGCGCAGCAGCGATTTCGTCATCCCGCAGCCGGGATGGCGGCGCTGGACGCCGCCCTGGAACAGGGGCGCGCCGTGGGTATTCAGGCCTCTGTGTACTGGCTGCCCTATTTTCCGGACGCCATGCGTTTTCACTTCAACGCACACAATCTGATCGTGTACGGCCGTGACGGCGATGACTACCTGGTCAGTGATCCGGTCTTCGAGGCGCCACAGCGCTGCCCGCGCGAGGCGCTGCAGCGGGCGCGGTTCGTGCGGGGTGCCCTGGCACCCAAGGGGCTGATGTACTGGCCGGTCTCGGTGCCCGGAACGATCGACTGGTCCACGGCCTTCGCCCGCAGTGTGCGCAAGACGGCCAACATGATGCTGCGCGCGCCGTTGCCGTTTGTCGGTATCAGGGGCATTCGTCTGCTGGGGCGTCAGCTGGAACGCCTCCCCCGGCGTTCGGACGATGCGCGTCAGCGGCTCTACCTGGGCCAGATCGTCCGTATGCAGGAAGAGATTGGCACCGGAGGCGGCGGCTTCCGATTCATGTATGCCGCCTACCTGCATGAGATGGCGGATCGGTTGAATCGTGCCGATCTGGCCGAGGTCGGTCAGAGCCTGACGGCTTGCGGGGATGCCTGGCGGCAGTTTGCCGTGGCCTGCGCGCGACAAATCCGCAGTCGGCAGGCCGTGGAACTGGCAGGCCCGATCGAGGCGTTGGCGCGGGTCGCCACGCTGGAGGCGCAGGCCTTCCGCGATGTGCTGGCAGTTTCGCGTAAGCCTAGGCGGTCACTGGCTCACCTGGATTGATCGGCGCAGGTTCTGTCCGTTGCGGTGGCGGCGATCAAGTGGCGCCGGTCCTAAGCTTGGGCGGCGATGATCACCCAGTGCCCGCGGGGGCTGCGGTCCAGCCACCAGCCCGGGCCAGTGAGTTCGGCCAGCCAATGGATGACCGCGTGCGCATCCGGTAAGCCATTCTGTAGCTGGCTAGGGGCCGCGGATGGGCAGGGCGGTCGTTCGGGTAAGGCCTGACGCGCGTTGGCTGTCAGGGTCAGAGTGGTCTCGGGTGGGCACCGGCGCAGACGGGCGCGCATGGCCTGATCATCTGGGTGGCGCTCCAATGCCGTGATGCAGGGCCCGGGCCCCTCGCCTGTCTCGACCAGCAGCCAGTGGCTGCTGTCGCCTAGTGGTGCCTCGTCGGCAAGCCCGAGACGCTGCCGATGTTCCGCCAGCGGCCACAGATTCTCTTCGACGGCGCCCAGAAGCACGGGGGTACCGGGCGGCAGTGTCAGTTGCGCCGTTTCCAGCAAGCCAAACCAGGCATGCTCGCGTGACAGGATGACTTGATTGCTGCCTTGCACGCCCAGTTCGGCGGCCAGGTAGTAACTCACCATGTTGCTGGAAACGTTGACGAACTGAACGGGGGGCAGGGGCAGACCGGCTGCGCCTTGTTGCAACAGGGTCACGGTGTCCGCGACTGGACCGGTCCGGGTGGTCAGCAGCACCGCGCTGTCTGCCGGCAGCTGGCGGTTGCCCAGACACTGTCGTGCACCGAGCAGAGCCAGCCGCACGAGCCGGCTCACGCGACGGGGGCCGGGCCGGCCTGTCAGTTCACGCAGGGTTTCGGCGAGATTGGTCGGAGTCTCGGCTGCCGGCCATTCCATGGAATGGCTGGCCTGAATGCGCAGCGCGTTCATCGTGCAACGACCAGGCTGGTGGTGTTGCCACCGAAACCGAAGCTGTTGCAGAGCACAGCGCCTTCCGCTGGCAGCGGATGAGGCTGGGTGATCGGCGTCATTTGCTCGCCTGAACCCAGGGTCCGGAAACCGGGTGTCGCGGGCAGAAAACCCGCTGACCAGGCCTCGAGCAAACCGGCAAGCTCCACCAAACCGCAGGCGCCCAGGGTGTGGCCGAAATAGGGCTTGAGTGATGTGACCGGATGACGGTTGCCGAACAGGCGATCCAGGGCCGCACCTTCGGCAGCGTCATTGCTGGGCGTGCCGGTGCCATGCGCCTTAATAGCCAGCAAGTCGTCCGTGGTGAGACCGGCGTCATCGAGTGCCTGCTGCATGATCCTGACCAGAAACTCGGGGCTGGAGTTGGTCGGGCTGCTGGGGTCGCAGCCGGTGGCGCCACCCAGCAGGCGGCCAAGGTCGCCCCGGTCACGCGGCTGGCGCGACAACACCATGGCACCGACGGCCTCCCCGAGTATCAGGCCCTCGCGGTCAGCGTCGAACGGCCGGAATGTGTCCGGGCTGAGCAGCAGCAACGACGCGAAGCCGGAGAGGGTCAATCGGTTGTAGAACTCGGTGCCGATGACCAGGACATGCTCCGCCCGGCCGGCCACTAGCAGACGCCGGGCGTGGAGCAGGGCATTGGCCGCTGAGGAGCAAGCGGTCGACAGGGTGAACTGCGGGCCACCCAGCCCCAGCTCGGTGGCCAGCTGATCCAGTGTCCGGCCGCAGTGTGCGTTCATCAGGGCCGGGGCTTGGGGCTGGGAATGCAGCGCAGCCTCAAGGTCCGGCATGTCCAGGCAGGTACTCCCGAGCAGTACCGGCAGGGTTGCACGCGCGTGGTCCGACAGGTCAGCGGCATTGAGGGCGTCCTCCGCAACGGCGGCCATGTCGGCCCAAAACGATGCGGTGGTGTCCGGCCGACGACGCGACATGTAGGGCCAGCGTTGACCCGTTTGATCCGAGACCCCGATGGCCTGCGGGGGTAAGCCGCTGCGCAGAACCTCCAGGCGCTCGGGCGGTGTCGCGCCCGGAGCGGCCTGCATGGCCAGGCTACGGATAGATGTGGTCTGCACGTCAATCCGGCTGCAGGTGATCCGCCAGGGTGTTGATGCTCTGCATGACGCGCATCAGCTCCTTGGGGTCGGTGATCCGCACGCCGTAAGCCACCTGCAGGGCCATGGAGATCTGCAGGCCGTCGATCGAATCCAGCTCCAGGCGGGCATCCGGGCCGAATAACGGTTCGTCGTCAGTCAGGTCCTCGGCGGCGAGTTCCTGCTCTGTTTCCTCGATGATCAAGGTCTTGAGATCTAGCTTAAGTGCAGTGTCTTGCGAGCCTTTCATGAGAAATCTTGGCGCAGCCGCCAGGCGGCCATGGCATAGGTGGAAGCGCCGAGGGCCAGCAGGGCCAAGCACTCGGGTAGCGTGGATTGCACGGGGGTATGGCGCAGAATGATGTCCCAATAGCCATCCAATGCCCAGGACATCGGAGAGATCAGCCCGGCCAGCTGCAGCTCCTCCGGCATGACCAGGGTCGGGACCATGACGCCGCCCAGCGCACCGAGGACCAGATTGACCGCCCCGCCGATGGTCGTGGCCTGGGCAGAGGTCCGGGCCAGTACCGCGATGAGCAACGCCACGCCCAGCGCGGCGGCCCCGGTTGCGACGGTAATCGGGAGCAATGCCAGCCAGCGGCCCGAGAGCTGCAGCGCCTCCCCGCCCAGCAAGGGGACCACCCAAACGCCCATCGCGAGCATCAGACTGGCCTGCAGTACCGTGACGCCGAGGTACACCGGCACCTTGGCTGCGAGCACGCTTTGATGCGAGGCGTTGAGCAGCGCCAGACGTTGCAGGGTGCCCTCGCGCCGTTCGCCCAGAATGCTGGTCGACAGCGGGAACACCACGAAAAACATCGCAAACACGATCCAGGCCGGGACGCTTTGCTGGGTGGCATCCGGGAGCGTCTCGGAGCGTTCGGCTGCGCCCGGGTAGTTCACGGTGACCGGGACGGCGTCGGGGCGCGTGGCGCGTCGCACCAGTGCAGCCTCGTCTTCGGGCGCGCCGAAGAGGTCCTCGGTGATGTATTCGGCCCGCAGGCTGATCAGTGCACCTTTGAGCTCTGTTAGGAACAGGCTGGAGCCGGCGACGGGATAGGCGGGGTCCAGCGTGACTCGAACCAGCGGCTCCCGATTGTCGGGGTGCAGCCGATCAGCCAGACCGGGTGCGATTTCGAGACGGCCGAAATACGGCGGGGTCAGCGTCTCATCCGTTGGCCCGATGGTCTCGATGTGCAGGCGCTCACTCTGACCCAGGCGCTCACGCAACTCCAATGAAAAGTAACTCTGGTCTGCGTCGTGCCACTGCAGGCGCTGCTGTGTGCTCTGGTGGGCGCTCATGACATCGCGCAGCGCAAGCGACATCACCAGGATGAAAATCGTTGGCATCAGGAACAGTACGAGCAGGCCCTGTGGATCGCGCAGCAGGCCCCGCAGTTCCTTGTGCATGAGCGCGGTCAGTAGTGGCAGGCGGTTCGTCATGTCAGCTCCACCTCCGCGCGCATGTGGAAGTACGCGGCTTCCAGGCTGGAGGTGCCGTATTCGATGCTGCGGAGGGTCACGCCGTCCTGGGCGAGCTGTCCCAGCGCGTCGATGGGTTGGTCTGTCTCCAGCGTGAGGGTGTCGTGTTCGATATCGCCGTCGGGCCAGCGCGAACGCCAGCGGGCCAGCATGGCGGCCGGTGGTGGCGAACCCAGACGGACGACCAACAGCCGGGCAGCATGGGCCAGCGCTGCCTGCAACTGGCCTTCAAAGCGGACCTGGCCATGGTCGATCAGAGCGACGCGGTCGCAAAGCTGTTCGACCTCGGTCAGGTAGTGGCTGGTGTAGATCAGCGTCGTGCCTCGCTGGTTCTCTTGCCTGAGCACGTCCAGGATCAGGCGGCGGGATTCGGCATCAACGCCGGCGGTGGGCTCGTCCAGCAGCAGAATCGGGGGCTGGCCCAGCAGGGCCAGTGACACATTCAGGCGTTGACGCACACCGCCCGAGAGCTGGTCGGCGCGGCGATGGGCAAAGCGACCCAGTTCGGTGCTCTCGATGGCCGAGTCCACCGCCTGCTCCAGGGCCGCGGCCTGCAGCCCGGCCGCCGCGCCAAAGGTGCGTAGATTCTCGGCAACGGTCAGCAGCGGAAAAAACCCCGGGTCCTGCGGTGCCAGCCCGCAGATGCGTCGGGCTGCGGGTAAAGCGGTGGCGAGATCGTGATCGCCGATTCGCATGCGGCCGGCATCGGGTTTCAGCAGGCCCAGTAACAGGCGGATGAGCGTTGATTTGCCCGCTCCATTGGGCCCGATCAGTCCAAAGGCACAGCCCGCCGGGATGTGCAGGTCGATTCCCGCCAGGGCCGCTGTGTCAGAATGCGGATAGGTTTTCTTAACGCCTTGAATGGTCAGGGAATTGTTCATCAACAATCAACGGTGGAGCGCCGGTGGCGCGAAGGCCCTGTCCGTGGCGGGTGTTGTGGCGATGCTGGTGTCCGGCCTCGCCGGTGCCGAGTCGTCGCCGGATCGGCAGGCGCAGTTTCGGCAGGCGGATGTGGACGGCAGTCGTAGCCTGTCCCGCGAAGAAGTGCGCAACGGCTTGCCGAAGATTATCCACACTCGCTTCGATGAGATCGACCTCGATCAAGACGGGCAGCTGTCACCGGATGAATTGCGGGCGCTACAAGCGCGTCAGGCGGAACTGCGTGAGGCGCGACGCGCGCAACGCCTGCGTGATCTGAAGCGCCGCTAGCTGGGCCCGCCCCACGGCAGCCGCCGAGGCGATGCCGTGGAGCGGACGGGCGGTGTCGGTTAGTCCTGAATGCCGGTCACCTGACCGTTTTCGTCAAACGTCACCAGAAACCGATTGAAGCGATTGGACCAGTAAGTCCACTGATCCATGCGCTGCGGATCCGGTGTCACGTGCCGTGGCGGCAGGCCGATGGCGATGATCACGCCGCGTTTGCTCATGCCCTTGAGGGCCTTGCCGGTGCGGATGCCTTGCTGGTCGATTGCGGACAGACTGCCAATCTCGTCTTCGGGGCAGGAAAACCCGAAGAATCGCTTGATGTGGTCCGGAAACGGCTCGGCGGCTGCCTTGTGGTAGATGTAGGTGTACTCGCGGTTCGTCTCGTTGACCGTGAAGACCATGGCGTCACCGTCCACATCCTTGACGGTCACGGCGGTGCAGACCGGAATCAGCCCGGCCTGCTGATAGTTGACCGCGTAGAGGCGTCGTGCGGCCTCGTCCGGATGCAGGTTGGTCTTGGTGTAGAGGGTGGTGCCGACCATGTCGCGTTCACCGTCCTTGAGCTCAACCGACGCGCAGCCAGCAAGCAGTATCAGCGAGAGGGCGCCCAGGCCCAGTTGTTTCAGTGTCATGTGATCCCCTTGATGAAATGGATGGCCAGCGCCAGAAAGGCGTCTGCCGACAGCACCTGACAGCAATCCGTGACCCGGTTCCCAGGCAATGCCCCTGCGCGTTCGGCGGTGTTACGGTCGCCGCCGAGGCAGGTGCGTTGTGCGCAAGCAGCCGAACGTCTGATGATTCGGTCCGTTGCGCCCGCCGTCCCATGCATGCCGCCTAACTTACCGGCTACAGCCGGAATTTCCGAGCGTTCGATCACAGCCGTCGCTATTATGTGAGCAACGGGTCCGCTGCCGGTCAGCGCTGGGCCGCGACGCATGATCGGCGTCGATTACCCGCAGACCTGTTGCCCGAATTCGCCGTTGATCTTGCATGTCCGAATCCACTGCTCTTGCCATTACCGCCGCCACGGCCACCAGTAGTCTGGGGCGGGGGTTGGCGGCGCACGCCCAGGCCTTGCAGGCGGGGCGCAGCGGATTGCGGCCCGCGTGTGATCTGGCGCCCTACGCACATGCGCCCGGGTGGCTGGGGGCGGTCGACGGATTGGACACGGTCGCAATACCGTCGGCCCAGGCCGACTACGATTGCCGGAATAACCGGTTGGCCTGGCTGGGGTTGCAACAGGATGCGCTGCGCGAACGCATCGAGGCCTGCCGGTCACGCGTTGGGGCTGATCGTATCGGTGTGTTCCTGGGTACCAGCACCTCGGGCATTGCCCACACCGAGCAGGCCTACCGTCAGGCGGCGGATGACGCATTCGCCCGCCTGCCGGACTGGTATGCCTACCGTTACTCGCACAATGTGCATTCGGTGACCGCCTTCGTGTCGGCCGCGTTGGGGCTGACCGGGCTGAGCCAGACCATTTCCACCGCCTGTTCGTCCAGCGCCAAGGTCTTTGCCGCAGCCAGCCGGGCGATCCATGCCGGGTTGTGTGATGCGGCGCTGGTCGGAGGCGTCGACAGTCTCTGCGAGACCACACTGTTCGGATTTCATGCCTTGCAACTGGTGTCGCCGCAGGCTTGTCGGCCTGCGGACGCCCGCCGCGATGGCATTTCCATTGGTGAAGCCGCCGGCTTTGCGCTGCTGGAACGGCCCTCCGAACCCGCACCCTGGCGGTTACTTGGCTATGGGGAAAGCAGTGATGCGCACCACATGTCAACGCCCGACCCGCAGGGCGCCGGCGCTCGCTTGGCCATGGACGAAGCCCTGGAACGTGCAGGCCTGCAGCCGGGCGATATCGATTACGTGAATCTGCATGGCACCGGCACGCCGGCGAACGACCGGTCCGAAGCCTACGCCGTGCGAGGCCTGTTTGGCGATGCGGTGCCCGCCAGTTCCACCAAGGGCTGGACCGGACATTGCCTGGGGGCGGCCGGCGTGCTGGAAGCGGTGATCGGATTGCTGAGTATTCGGGATGGTTACGTCCCGCAGAGCCTGAATACCGAGCAGGTGGACCCGGAGATCGGCGTCGACATCCCGCTGACGCTGCGTCGGCAATCGGTGCGTCACGTGCTCAGCAATTCCTTCGGGTTTGGTGGCAGCAACGCCTGTCTCATTCTTGGCGGGACGGTATGAGCCGGCTGAGCATCGAGTTGGAGGCGGTCGGTTTGTTCGCACCCGGCTGGCCGGACTGGGCAACCGCTCTCGCTTGTCTGCGCGGGCAGGCGCCCGTGCCTGAGGTGACTGATGTCGAACGTTACCCGCCGCCAACGGGGCTGCCCAAAAATGAACGTCGGCGCTCGTCCAGAATCACCCGCATCGCCTTTGCGGCCTGCGAGGATGCACTGGCGGCGTCATCCCGTGACCGCTCGGCGCTGCGCACCGTGTTTGCGTCATGCAGTGGTGACATGGACATCGTCGATGACATCTGCCGGGCGCTGACCCGTGAGCCCGTCGCGCTGTCGCCCACCCAGTTCCACAACTCCGTGCACAACGCATCGGCGGGCTACTGGGGCATTGCGAACGCGGCGCGTGTGGCGTCGACCAGCTTGTCGGCCTATGACGCCAGCCTGGCGGCCGGTCTGGTGGAGGCGGCCCTGCAATTGCATGACCAGCCGGACACCCCCGTGCTGATGGTTTGCTTTGATGTCATGACCCAGCCTCCGCTGTCACGGGCACGGCCCGTGCCGATCCCCTTTGCCGTCGCATGGCTGCTGGGTCGCGACCCGGCATGCAGTCTGGGGCAGCTGACGCTGGATGCATTCGCCGAGCCGGGCGAGACGACATTGCAGGGACCGCTGGAATCGATGCGCCGGGCCAACCCGGCCGCGCGTGCACTGCCACTGCTCGAGCAGGTGGCGCGCCAGACCGCTGGCACGGTGACGCTGCCGATGCCCTCCGGCAGGTACGGGCTCGCGGTTGACTTCGGGCCCGCCGCGACATGAATACCTCGTCGGATGCGCTGCCGGACTGGGTGGCCCCGGTGGGCGCGGCGCTGAATCGTGTCTGGCGTATTGCGGGGACCGGCCTGTCGTTCCTGCTGTTCGGGATCGGGGGCATCCTGATGGGGTTGGTGGTGTTTCCGCTGGTCTGGCTGCTGACCTGGAATCGGGCGCGCGTGCATCACCGGATGCAGTTCGTCATTCACTGCGCGATGCGCGTGTTCGTGGAAATCATGCGCTGCCTTCGGGTGATGAGTTATTCGATTGAGGGCGCCGACAAGCTCCGCGAGCCCGGGCAATTGCTCATTGCGAATCACCCGACCCTGATCGATGTCGTGATGGTGATGTCGCAGGTTCCGCAGACCAGCTGCGTGGTCAAGAGCGCGCTGTTCCGAAACCCGTTCACGGCCGGCCCGGTGCGATCGGCTGGCTATGTGCCCAACGTGGATTCAGCCCGGCTGGTGGACCGCTGCGCCGAGGTGCTGGCTGCCAACCACAGCCTGATTATCTTTCCGGAAGGCACCCGGACCCGACCCGGCGAGCCGGTCCGGCTGCAGCGCGGGACGGCGAATATCGCGTTGCGTGCCGGCAAGCCGTTGCGGCCGATCATCATTGATTGCCAGCCCAGCACGCTGACCAAGGGCCTGCCCTGGTACTCGGTGCCCTCGCGTAAATTTCATATTTCGCTCCGGGTGGGTGAGCCGATCGATATTGCAGCCTTTCTGGACGCGGGCGTCAGCCGCGCGGTGGCAGCGCGTCGGCTCACCGCCCATTTAGAAGCGTTTCTTGAACAACACCGGCACGCTCATCGTGAAACCTGAGCGGCCCTGTCGAGCTTGGAGATTTGCATGACGCAGACCTGTGACGTCGCTGTGATCGGTGGCGGTCCGGCGGGTTCCACCACTGCCTACGCGTTGGCCGAGAAAGGCTGGAACGTGGTTTTGTTCGAAAAGGAGAAGCATCCACGCTTTCATATTGGCGAATCCCTGTTGCCGATGAATCAGCCGGTATTCGAGCGCATCGGGGTGCTGGACGAGGTCAAGCGTATCGGCGTCTACAAACCCGGTGCGGAGTTCTACGACGTCAATCCCGACAACCCGCCGCACCGGTTTTATTTCCGCGATGCCCTGGACAAGAATTTTCCCGACGCCTATCAGGTCCGTCGCGACCAGCTGGATGAGGTGCTGCTGCGGAATGCCGGGCGCCGCGGCGCCCAGATCTTCGAGCAGACCAAGGTGACAGGTGTGACCTTCGCCGATGAGGGCCAGGGCGCCGCGTTGACGGTCACGCCAGAGGGCGGCGAGCCCCAGTGCTGGCAGGCCCGCTACGTGGTGGATGCCTCCGGCCGCGACACCCTGCTGGCCGGGCAGTTCGGCATCAAGCGCAAGAACATGCGTCATGCCAGCGCGGCCATCTTCGGCCATTTTCGTCATGTGCCGCGCAACCCGGGCCCCGAGGCCGGTTTGATCAGTGTGTGCTGGTTCGAGCATGGCTGGATCTGGTTTATTCCTTTGCCGGACGGGCTGATGAGCGTCGGCGCGGTGTGCAGCCCGGCTTATCTCAAGACGCGCCGCGGCAGCACCGAGGCGTTTCTGGCCGACACCATCGCCCTGACCCCGCCGCATGTTCGTCAGCGCATGGCGCATGCCGAACTGGTTGGCGAGGTGCGGGCCGCCGGCAACTACTCCTACCAGTGTTCGCAGATGTGCTTTCCCGGCGCGATTCTTGTCGGTGATGCCTGGGCGTTCGTCGACCCGGTCTTTTCCAGCGGCGTGCTGCTGGGCATGCGCGGAGCGCTGCGCGGTGCGGCTTATGTCGATGCCGAACTCCGCGGGGCGCCCGAAGCCGCGGCCCTGCGGGACGAGTTCGAGCGGGTGCAAAAGCGAAGCGTCAAGGACTTCACCTGGATGATCGCCCGCTTCAACTCGCCGGGCATCCGCCATTTGTTCACGAATCCGGGCAACCCCTGGCGCGTGCAGGAAGCGGTGACATCCCTGCTGGCGGGTGACGTGGAGCGCGACAACGGCGTGCGGCCGCGGCTGATGTTCTTCCGTGGGCTTTACTACTTCTTCAGCTGCCTGAAGCCGGTGAGCGCCGTGCGTGAGTGGCTACGGCGACGCGCCCGTGTGCGCGCGGTGGTGAATTAGGGTCGCACGGATTTCTTCGCGCCGCCTGCTGTCGTCGGTTCGGTGCCCAGCGTCGCTGCGTAAGCCGTCATCTTCTCCGTTAGCGCGGTGGGCGAGGGGTAGATCATCTCACCCGTCTTGGCGTCCACCGCGACCTGTGTGGTCCAGGCCTTGGTGAGCAATTCGCCGGTATCGGCCTGCTCGATGCGGTAGAACAGCTTGAGTCGGAACTCGGTTTCCTCGACCTGGACCCGGATGCGCAGCCGGTCGCCAAAGGTGCAGCCGCGGGCGTAGCGCAGCTTGAGATCGACGACGGGCCAGGCAAAGCCCGAGGCGTACATGTCCAGGTAGGTGTAGCCCACCTGCTCCAGCAGCTCACAGCGGGCGATCTCCAGATAGCGCACATAGTGGCCATGCCAGGTGACGCCCATCATGTCGGCATCGTGAAAAGGCACTGTGAGCAAAGTCTCGTGTTCGATCATGAGAGGCGTGTCGCAGCGGCCAAACGGTCCACGGTAGAATGAAAGGCCTTCACCTTACCCAATTGTTCCTGCAATGCAGAGTTCCCTTTCCGAGTCCGAACTGGACATGGCCTCCCTGCTCGTCGACACGCTGAATCTGGAAGACGAAGCGCCGGAGGATATCGCGCCTGAGGCGCCCCTGTTCGGTGCTGACGAGGAGGGCCTGGGGCTCGATTCGATCGACGCGCTGGAGATCGCCCAGGCGATTGCGCAGAAGTACGGCGTGCACATCCGTGCCGACGATGCCCGCAACAAGGAAATTTTCCGGTCCTTGCGCTCATTGACGGATTTCGTCTCCGCAAACCGCGACGGCTGACGATGCGCCTGCTCTGGCTGGCGTATCCACTGCTGGTGCACGCGGCCATCGTGACCGAGGCCACGGCGCTTTATGCCGCGGCGTTGGTGCTGTTGCTGCTGATGAGTTTGCTGGGGCCGTTGCAACGGCGCCGCAGCTGGGCCATCGGTGTCGCGGTGTTGGGCAGTGCAGCGCTGGTCTGGGCCAGTGCGACGGGCCTGGCGATTTATTTCCTCTATCTGCCGCCAGTGCTGATGAACGGGTTTCTTTGCGTCTTTTTCATGCAAAGCCTGGCGCCAGGCCGCACACCGATTATTTCTTTTATGGCGGCCAAGATTCGCGGTGAGGCCCTGCCGCCCATACTGGTGCGCTATACCCGCCGCCTGACGGCGTTCTGGGCGGGTTTTTTTGCCTTGATGGGCCTGATCAGCGTGGTGTTGGCCATCGGGGCCAGCGATGAGGCTTGGTCGTTGTTCACCAACTTCATCAGCTACGGGATTGTGCTGGCTGTCTTTGCCGGCGAGTTCTTCCTGCGTCGACTCATCGTTCCCGAAGCCGAGCACACCTCTGTTCGTGATTACATCCGAGGGCTGGCCAACACGGATGTCCGGGACATTCGATGACCGTGGTCGCTGGCTGGCAAAGTCGTCGCGAATCGGTGGTGGAACCTGCGGTGCTGTGGGCGAGAGCGGCCGCGTTGGCAGGGGCCGATCCAGCCCGACCACTGCTCAATCTGTGCGTGGACCGCATGGATTTCGCCACCGTGTTGCTGGCTGCGGCGCGGCGTGGTCAGCCCTGTCTGCTGCCCAGCGCGGATTCTGCCGCGGCGATTGAGGCGGTGCTCGCGCGGTACCCGGACGCCCAGGCTTGTCGGGATGTGGATGCGCCGCTCCCCAGGACGGGCACCCGAGACGCCCAGGGCCTGGATAAGCTGCCCGATGCGCAGCTGGCCACCGTGGGCTTTACCTCGGGCAGCACCGGCGCCCCAAAGCCCGTGAGCAAGACTTGGGCAAACCTGCTGGGGGATGCGCGGTGTCTGGTCGCCGGTCTGGACCGGCATGGTCTGGCACAGCATGCTGCGTTGGTGGCCACCGTGCCGCCGCAGCACATGTACGGGCTTGAGCTGACGGTGCTGACGGTACTGGCTGGCCGATACCGTGTTCATGCGGGCCGACCATTTTTTCCGGCGGATGTTGCGTCTGCGCTGGAGGCCGTGGATGGGCCGCGAGTGCTGGTGAGCACGCCGGTGCATCTCCAGGCCGTGCTGAAGAGCCAGGTTGTGCTGCCACCCATCGATGTTGTGATCTCAGCGTCAGCGCCGCTGTCAGCCGAGCTCGCGCGGTCGCTCGAATCAACGCTGGGGTGTCGGGTGGTCGAGATTTACGGCAGCACCGAAACCGGGGCGATTGCCAGTCGTGAGCCCTGCCGCGACGCGATCTGGCAGTTGTTTCCCGGCATCCGGTTCGATGCGGTGGACGGCGGATTGGTCTGCGAGCATCTGCCGCAGCAGGCTCAGGTCCAGGACCAGATCGAGGTCGTGAATGCCACAGGGTTTCGGCTGCTTGGTCGGCCGGACGACATGATCAAGGTGGCCGGCAAGCGCTATTCCAGGCAGGCGCTGACGCGGCAGTTACTGGCCATCCCCGGCGTGGAAGATGCGGCTGTGGTGGGCCTGTCCGGCGCGGGACGGGTCGGCGCGGTGGTCGTCGGATCACCGTCGAGTTCGCAGATTCGTCGCTGGCTGGCCGAGCGCATCGACCCGGTGTTTATCCCCCGACCATTGCGTCGGGTGAGCGCGATTCCCAAGACAGCGACCGGCAAGCCGACGGCTGCGGCGATTCGCGTCTTGCTGGAGCAGGGAGAGGCTGACTAATGCCCTGGCGGCGTGTGATGCATGGGGCGCGGTTGCTCGGGGTGATCTGGGTACTTGGCAGCGCGGCGGGTGCGGCGCAGGCCGATGCGGCCGCGTCAGGCATCGCTGAGGTCGAGGCCCGGGTTCGCGCGGCCGAGGAGCTCACGGGGACGTTCACCCAGCGCCGCGAGATTGACTCCTTACCGTTCCCGCTGCTGTCCACCGGGCGGTTTGCCCTGTTGTCGGATGCCGGGCTGTACTGGCATGTGTTGTCGCCAGCGGAGTCCGCCTTGCGGGTACGGCAGGGTCGCGTGGACGAGCGGGTGGGCCAGGGAGCCTGGGCGCCTGTCGAGCTTGGGGCGACGGCGCAGCGCCTGACCGGGCAGTTGCTGACAGATTGGGTGGCGGGCCGGTTTCGACGCCTAGACGCCATGTTTGATGTGATGGTCCAACTCGACGATCAGGGCTGGACGGTGCAGCTGTCGCCGCGAGACGCGGCCGTGGCGTCCGTGATCCAGCAGGTTCGGTTGCGTGGGGATCAATTCGTGCGCGAGATCCGAATCAAGCACGTCAATGGCGAGGCGACCGAGATCGAACTGACACCGGCTCCGGATCGTCCACTCACCGAAAGCGAACGGGGCGTGCTGGTTGACTAGGCCTGCCGGCCAACGCGTTTGCCGTTGGGCCTGGGGGGTGCTCATGAGTGTGGCCGCGGGGCTGCTCGTCGTCGCGGGCCACCGTGGCCTAGCGCTCGAAACGGATATCCGTGCCGCCTTTGGCGGGTCGACTGCCGACTCCGAGTTGGATGCCTGGGTCGATGACATCGTCGAAGCATCGCTGGACCAGACGCTGTTGCTGATCGGTCACCCGCGGCGCGATGGGCTGCGTCAGGCCATTCAGGCTGCGGACCGCTGGCTTGCAAGCCAAGCCCTGCTCCAGCCCATGCAACCCCCTGCGGCGCTTTGGGCCGATCCGGCCTTGCGGCCACATGCCGGGCACTTGCTGACCACGGCCGACCTCGCGGACCTGCGGCAGCAGAGCGCGGATGCCTGGGCTGATCGGGCCTTGCGGCGTCTGCACGGGCCCACCGGTGGCTTGGGCGGCTACGGCGTGGCCGAAGACCTGTTCGGAACCCTCGGGCGTTTCGCTGCGAGTCGCTGGCCGGCTGGCGATGTTGATTGGATTGACGGGCTGCCCGTTGTTCGTGGTGATGGCCGCGATTGGGGCGTGCTGCGGTTACGCTCGTCTGCTGGTGGGTTTGGCCTGGCGGCCGCGGCCACCACGGTGGATGCGCTGGACGCGCTGAAAGCCACCCTCGCTGTCGCCGCCCCTGGCGTGCAACTGCTGGAGCTCAGTGTCAGCCGGCATGCCGACACGGCCGCCCAGCGTTCGCAGTCGGAGATGCGCCGGATTGGAACGGTGTCGCTGCTCGCGATCGGAGTCTTGCTTGGCTGGTTGTTCCTGCACCCGGCGCCGCTGCTGCTAACCGCGTTGAGCGTCGGCTCCGGCCTGTTGCTGGGGCTGGCCGCTGTGGTGACGGTCTTCGATACCTTGCACCTGATCGCGCTGGTATTCGGTGCCACCCTGATCGGGGTGGCCGTGGACTACGCGTTTCATTTGTTGCTGGCCCAGGGGGATGCGCGGGCGCGGGTGCGCGCCATTCGGCCGGGGGTCACGCTGGGCTGGGCGACCACATGCATCGCGTTTGCCGGGCTGTTGCTGGCGCCGTTTCAAAGTCTCCAGCAGGTCGCCGTTTTTTCAGTGGTCGGGCTGTCCGGTGCGTATGTCACGGTCTTCGCTCTGCTGGCCTACTGGCCACGGCTGGACCGGTGGCAGCCGCGGCCCGCGGCCATGCGACTCGCCGACTGGCTGCTGACAGGCCGGCGCTCCAAGCCGCGCTGGGGGCTGCTGCTGGGCACGCTCGCCGCTGCTGTGGCCATGACCGGACTGCTACGGCTGGCCCCCAATGATGACTTGCGCGCGATGTACTACAGCGCGCCCGCATTGCTGGCCGAAGCCGGGCGCGTGCAGGCGCTGGTCGGCGGGGTGGAGGCGTCGCAAATGTTGGTGCTGCGTGCCGACGACCAAGAGTCCCTGCTACGGGCGTTGGAGCAGGTGGGCCCGGCCCTGGATCGGTTGCGCGGCGATGGGGTGGTAACGACGGTGATACAGGCTGGCCGGTCGCTGCCCTCGCTCGGGCGGCAGCAGGCTTCCCACGCCGCGATGGCAGCAACGCTCTATGCGCCTGGCGCCGCCCTGGATCGCCTGGCGGCCCGGCTGCAAGCCCCATCACAGTGGGTGGATGCACGTCGCGCCGCGTTTCATGCGAGCCGGCCGCTGACATTCGAGCGCTGGCAGACCTTGACCGCAGCAACGCCGCACGCGGGACTGATTCGACCTCTGGATCAGGGTTGGGGCGCGCTCCTGCGCCTGGGGGGCGTCAGCGACCTGCCGAGGTTGCAGCAGATGGTGAACCGGCAGCGAAAGGCTGGTCTTGATCTGCAATGGTTGGACACGGTGGCGCAGGCCGAAGCCGGTCTGGCGGCGGCGCGCAGGGATGCGACGCGGGTGCTGCTGTTCGCGGCCGTGGTTGCCGGCCTGATCGTGGTGCTGCGGTACGGCCTGCTGCGGGCAGCGGTCGTCGCCGTGCCACCTGGCCTGGCGGTCGCGGTCACGCTTGGACTGTGTGGCTGGGCGCAGGCGGGATTCAGCGTGTTTCGTCTGTTCGCGCTGCTGCTGGTGCTGGGCCTGGCCATCGACTACGCCGTCTTTGCTGCGGAGACGGTGCGCGACCGCCAGCGCACGCTGGTCGCCATCGTGCTCTCCATGCTGACCACGTTGCTGGCATTCGGCCTGCTGGGTCTGAGCGCGACACCGGCCCTGGCCGAGTTCGGTGCCACGGTGGTGTGCGGTGTTGTGGTCGCCTTTGTCTCAACGCTTGGGTTGTGGCGGGCAGGTTGGTTGAGGGTGCGATGATGCAACGCTGGATGCTGCCGCTGCTGGTCGCCTGCGTGCTTCCGGCCTGTACGCGCTGGCTCGGGGTGCCCCCTTGCACGCCGATCTTGCCGCCT
Source organism: Abyssibacter profundi (assembly GCF_003151135.1). Classification (NCBI taxonomy): domain Bacteria; kingdom Pseudomonadati; phylum Pseudomonadota; class Gammaproteobacteria; order Chromatiales; family Oceanococcaceae; genus Abyssibacter; species Abyssibacter profundi. Next base: position 74,594 of record NZ_QEQK01000010.1, on the reverse strand, counting down.
CAGCCGGTGGTGGGTTGGCCGGTCGCTAAGGACTGGGCCGAGCTCGTCCGACTGCAGCCGCAAGGTGGCGACGAGCGCCGTCTGGTGGCGGTGGTTAGCCGCGATCCGGAGCGGCTCCAGCTACGGGGTTTGAGCCCGCTGGGCCTCGACTGGTTTCGGCTGGAGTACGAGGCCGGCGAACCTGTGGTCGAGTGGATCGGTGGGCCGCCCGCTGATTTCGATGCCCGGGTGCTGGTCGGTGACTTTCAGCTGGTGCACTGGCCTGTCGAGCGACTCCAGGCACAACTGCCACGCGGCAGGTGGTCGCTGACGGAGCGCAACGGCCTGCGGACCTTGTCATGCGGGAATCAGCTCGTGGCCACGGTGGAATACCTTGCCGATGGCGGTTGGCGGTTGTTCAACCCGGGGCTCGGCTATACGCTTGTGGGTCAGCCACTAGGCGCGACCGGCACCAAGCCACCGTCCGGGCCATGACCGGGTTCCGCTGGTCCCGTACCGCCTTGCTACAGACCCCGCCGATGCGATTCCGCGCATGACGCAATCTGAATTCAGTCTGCCCTCGCTGCCCTGTGCCGCCGAGGCGTTCCTGCCGCATGACGCGCCGATGGCCCTGGTGGACCAAATCCTGACTGTGGAGCCAGGGCGATTGATGGCGCGTGTGGACATTCATCCGGACTGCCAGTTTGCTGATGCCGATGGCGTGCCGGTTTGGGTGGGCATCGAGTACATGGCGCAAACCATCGCGGCGTACGGCGGGGTGCTGGCGACCACGCAGGGGCAGCCGGTCAAGATCGGTTTTCTGGTGAGTGCCCGCAAGGTGCGGTGCGCCGTGGATGCCTTTGGTTTCGGCGATGTGTTGGATGTTGAGGCTCGTGAGATCAACATGCCAGACGACGGGCTGGCGACCTTCGATTGTCAGGTGCTGCGTGATGGCCAAAGCCTGATGAGCGCCCGCATCAATGTTTACCAGCCGGCCGATCCGCTCCGGTACCTCCAAGAGAACGCATGACTGAATCAGCTGAATCCATATTGATTACCGGGGCTAGCCGGGGCATTGGTCGGGCCGCTGCGGAGCGGCTGGCCGCCGATGGCTACACCGTGGTCATCAACTACCGCAGCCGTGATGACGAGGCGGCGGCCGTGCTGGATGCGATTGTCCAGGCCGGGGGGCAGGGGCGCCTGCTCAAGTTCGACGTGGGCAACCGCGAGCAGGCCCGGCAGGCCATTACTGCGGATATTGAGGCGAACGGCGCCTATTACGGGGTGGTGCTCAGCGCGGGCGTGTCCAGCGACGGTGCCTTTCCCGCGCTGGGTGAGGCCGACTGGGACCGCGTCATGACCACCAACCTCGACGGTTTCTACAACGTCTTGCATCCGCTGACCATGCCGATGATCCGGCGCCGAGCACCCGGGCGCATCGTGGCGCTGACGTCGGTCTCTGGCCTCATGGGCAATCGCGGTCAGGTGAACTACAGTGCATCGAAGGCCGGCATCATCGGCGCCGCCAAGGCCTTGGCAGTGGAGCTGGCCGGTCGCAAGATCACCGTCAACTGCGTGGCCCCTGGCCCGATTCGCACCGAGATGATCAGCGAGGCGCCCATGGAAGAAATGCTGAAGCTCATCCCTGCCAAGCGCATCGGCGAGCCGGAAGAGGTCGCGGCGCTCATCGCATTTCTGTGCTCCAAGGATGCCGGCTACATCACCCGACAGGTGATCTCCATTAACGGAGGCATGCTTGGCTAAGCCAGATCGCGTGGTCGTCACAGGGATGGCCGGGTTTTGTCCGCTAGGCGGCAGCTGGGACGATATTGCCGACCGTCTCGGTCAGCATGTCAGCGGTATCCGGTACATGCCGGACTGGGACCAGTACGAGGACATGCGGACCCGGCTGGCCGGTGTGATTCCACAGTTCGAGTTGCCGGCAAGCTATACCCGCAAGAAAACCCGGACCATGGGGCGGGTTTCAAAGCTGGCTGTCCGCGCCTCCGAACTGGCGCTGGAGCAGGCGGCGTTTCCATTGGAGACGGCGGATCTCACGGAAATCGGCGTCGCCTATGGGTCGTCGAGCGGCTGCACGGCGGCGACCATGGAACTCAGCAAGTTCCTGGGCGGTGACGGCCGGAGTGGCGTCAGCTCCACCAGCTACCTGCGCATGATGCCGCATACCACCGCGGCCAACGTCAGCATGCACTTCGGGCTCAAGGGGCGGATTATTCCGACTTCCAGCGCCTGCGTGTCTGGCAGCCAGGCGATTGGCTATGCCTATGAGGCGGTTCGCTTCGGTCGTATCGAGGCCATGGTCGCCGGGGGCTCCGAGGCGCTTTGCCCGTCGCAGGCCGTCGTCTTCGACATGCTGTATGCCACCAGTATCAAGAACGACACGCCCACCCAAACGCCTTCGCCGTACGACGCCGAACGCGATGGTCTCGTCATCGGCGAGGGCGGCTGCTCCTTCGTGCTTGAATCGCTGGAGTCGGCGCAGCGGCGGGGTGCGACCATTCTGGCCGAGGTCGTGGGGTATGGGGCCAGCTCCGATGGGGCGCATGCCACGCGGCCCAGCCAAGACATGATGGCCCACGCCATGCGGCAGTCGCTTAAGGATGCGGGCATCCCGGCCAGTGAGGTGGGTTTCGTCTGCGGGCATGGCACGGCCACGGATCATGGCGATGTGGCCGAGAGTCAGGCCACGGTCGAGGTCTTGGGTTTCAAGCCCATGGCCTCGTACAAGGGCCATATGGGGCATACCCTGGGCGCCTGCGGCGCTTTGGAGTCGTGGTTTGCGATCGAGATGATGAACCGGGGCCGTTTCGACCCCACCCTCAATCTCCGCACGCCTGACCCGGCCTGTGGCGAGCTTGACTACCTGATGGGCGAAAGTCGCGACATCGACACCGAATACGTCATGAACAACAACTTTGCTTTTGGGGGCGTCAACAGTTCGCTAATATTCAAGCGCTGGCAGGCCTGATGTCAGCGGTTTGCCGTCTCGGCGGCAGGCCCCATGCAAAACGGAGTTTGCACGCATGAAACAATGGATATTTGCCCTCTTGCTCGGCTTGGTGGCCGTGGCGCCAGCCCAGGCGCGGGATGATCACAAGACCTATCCGCTATCTGACTTTTTTGCACGCGAAGATGTGCAGAATCGGCTCGGCAATGATGTGAAGTTCTATTTTGGCGATCAGGCCCATCCGGCCATTGCCTCCCGGCTTGGCGAATACCAGTCGAACAAGAAGACCAACGCCTTTAACAAGACCGATCAGGAAGCCTGCGAATGGGCGCTGCTGTCGGCCATGTTGTCGCTGCGCGACCGTGCGGTGGGCCTCGGGGCCGATGCCGTGGTCAACATCACCAGTAACTACCGCAATACGCCGTTCTCGTCTCAGTCCGAGTACATGTGCGGGGCGGGGAACATCATTGCGGGTGTCACCATGAAGGGCGAAGCCGTTAAATTCGACTAACAGGCGGTCAGACCTCCGCGGCGCGTGATGCAGCCGCGCTGCGGTCAGCGGTGGTGTGGGCCGACAATGGCCAGACACCCTCGATTTCCAGCATCAGGTCGGTGCGGCAGATCTCGCCGACGAGCGGGATCACATCGAGATGCTCACCCCAGCGTGCGCGGATGCGCTCGACAACAGGCCCCAGTGGGACCTCGGGCCGCAGATAGGCGCGTAGTGCTCGGGGCGCGGCCTCCACACCGGCGTGGGCGGTCAGTGCTTCGAGATTGCGGTGGGTTTCGTCCAGCTGCCGTGCCCAATCGCCCGGATGCTGGGTCTCATGGCCGACAATGCTGGCCGTGCCGGAGACGATGAGTGACCCCGCATCGACCCTGGCTGCGCGCGCAAAGGACGGGCTGGCAGGTCCGTACCGGCGTGGATAGCGATAGGCGGACAGTTGTCGCGGGTTTTCGACCGGTTGGCACGGCTGTCCCCCTGCGATGAACATGAGATAAACCAAGGGCGCCTGGCATCCGATGGCCGTGGCAGGCGGCAAGGCGCGATCCGGCACGGCAGACTCCCGCAGCGCGCGCAGGCGGCCCACGCTGAACAGGCGATACCGTTCCTGGTCGCCATCACCGATGTTGATGTCGGCCAGGAAATTCCAGACCCGCCAGAGATGTTGATGGGGCTGGGCATCCAGCCATGTCAGCAGCTCTGTGTAGGCACGGTAGGCCAGGGTTTCGATGGCCTGCCCGGCGTCTTCGAGCACCAGCGTACCGATGGTTTCGGTGCCGCTGCGAACGAACTGGATGCGTCCGGTCTGGCCCGAAGTCACGGGGCCCGAGGACGTGGTCCAGACCTCGCGTAGATTGGCCTGACTGCCCAACGGGGTGACCATCTGGCGGGGATCCTCGGGGCGCGGCCCCGGGGTTTGTGCAAAATCCACGACCGCCATGACATCCGGGCTGTCCAGCAAGGTTGGCGTGTTGAGGTGGGACGTGTGGACGGTCAGCATGGTCAGCAGGACTGGCCGCGGCTCGGCAAGCCCCCTGTGGTCTCGGAAGCTTGCCCTGGCCAGCGGCGTGGGCGGGCAATTGAATTGAACAGTGGATAGTGCATCGCGTGAGCGAAGAATGGCGATCTTACCAAGAGCGGGGCAGTGGCTTCTGGATTCGCGTGGTTTTCTGGCTGGGCCGGTGTCTCGGTCGCCCGCTGACGCGACTGATGCTATGGCCCATCGTGAGTTATTTCGTGCTGACCGGGCGCGACGCGCGCCAGGCTTCGCGAGACTACCTGCGCCGTGTGCTGGACCGCCCGGTCCGGCGTGGGGATATCTGGCGTCATCTGCATGTCTTCGCGTCGACGATCCTGGATCGGCTGTATTTCTATACCGACGATCAGGGCGTTTTCGATGTCTGCGTGCAGGGCGCGGAACTCTTCGATTCGATCACCCGCTCCGGGCGGGGCGCCTTGTTGCTCAGCGCCCACCTGGGCAGCTTTGACGCCATGCGCGGGGCCGCACAGCAGCGTGAGGACAATTTGTCCCTGCGAGTGCTGATGGATCTGTCTCACGGCGCCGCGCTGAACGCCGCGCTGCGGAGCGTAAATCCCGCGTTGCTGGATCTGGTGATCGACTCATCCCAGGCATCCACGGAACTGGGTCTGGCGATCCGAGATGCCATTGAAGAGGGCTGCGTGGTGGGCCTGATGGCCGACCGCGTGAACAGTCCCCAGGAGAAGACCGTCACGGTCGAGTTCTTCGGTGAGTCGGTGCGTGTACCGGCCACGCCATGGCTGCTGGCGGCCGTGCTGCGCGTGCCGGTGCTGTTGGGTATTTGCACCTTCGAGGGTGGGCGCCGCTATCAGGTGAACTTCGAATGCCTGCACCCGGGCGGGCAGGCCATTGGCAGTCGCCAGCGCATGGCCTTCGCCCAGCAACAGGCCCAGGCCTATATGGCGCGGGTCGAGCACTACGCCCGGCGCAGCCCCTATAACTGGTTCAATTTTTACCGCTACTGGTCAGACGAGGCGCAGGTTTGATTCGCCGGCCCAGACCGAATCGGCGCCACAGCATTTTGAAGAACAGCCGGGCGTGCATCCCTGAAATACGAGCGTTGTCGCGCAACATACGGAAGTGCGAAACCCCGTCTTCGGGATAGCGAACGCGCGTCGGGACATTCACGACGGGTGCGCCATCCCAGTAGGCATGGACGAGAATATCCGTATCGAACTCCATGCGATGGCCGATGCGGTTGCGCTGCATTAACGCGGCCGTGAAGGTCACGGGATAAATGCGAAATCCGCACATCGAATCCTGGATTTGTAGGGACGCGGTGTTGATCCAGACCCAGACGTGGGTGAGATAGCGCCCATAGAGTCGAATTCGGGGCACGGATTCGTCATAAATTGGCACGCCGCTGATGATGGCATCCGGCCGGTCTTCTGCCGCGGCGAGCAGGCGGGGCAAGTCCTCCGGCGCATGCTGTCCATCGGCGTCGATCTGGATCACGTGACTGTGCCCGGCTTGCTGCGCGCAGCGCAGGCCGTGATGAAATGCCGCGCCCTTGCCCTGGTTGTGGGGCAGGCGCTCCAGCCGGATCCAATCCGGCTGCTCGGCCGCCAGGTGCTGCAGGGTGTTCGCACAATCGCGGTCGCTGCCGTCGTCGATGAGCCAACAGGGCAGGCCGTACGGCCGCAGGCGTTCGAGCACGCGGCCAATGGCCGCGCCATGGTTGAACACGGGAATGACAATGCAGGGGTTCAGGCCGGACACGGGCGTGGGCCTCAACGCCAGTTGATCCGGCCGCTGGCATAGGTGCGCTCACCCTGGGCATAGCGAAACCGGGTGCTGCCTGCCTCGGGGTTGTGTTGCAGCGTCAGCGTAACCTCGTCGTGCGGGGTCAGGACATGGTGAAATTTGAGATTGGCAATGCTGGCCACGTGGGGGGCTTGATCGAAGTGTTCGCAGCTCGTGCGAATGGCCCAATGCGTTAGCGCGACGCCCGGAACAATCGGCGTTTGGGTGAAATGGCCCCGGAAATACGCCAGATGCTCGGGAATTTGCCAGTGGCAAACCAATTCCAGGCCGTGTTCACTCCGGCGCTGCTCGATAGGCAGCGTTGTCCAGCGGACGGCGGTCATGAGTTGATCAGGCGCTGATCATTTCATCGACGGCATCGACGATGTCCTGCACCGTGCGGACGCTCTTGAACTGCTCGGGTTCGACTGACTTGCCGGTGATTTCCTTCAGTCGCACAACAAGATCGACCGCGTCGATACTGTCGATATCCAAGTCTTCATACAGCCGGGCGTCGGGGGTGACCTTTTGCGGCTCGATTTCGAACAGTTCCTCGAACAGGCCCTGGAGCGTGGAAAAGATGTCGGTTTGAGATTTCATGGCGATTCGCGGACGGTGGTTTGGCGGGATTCGCCCGGATGCGGGCGAATCGATCAGGGCGCTGCGCCTGATGGCGCCGCACGATGTTGCTTCCCTGGTGTCGACCAAAACAGCGTGCAAACTCCCTGCCGCCATTGTAACGATGAACGTCGCTTGTGGTCAGGCCATGATTGTGATCGATCAGTCAGTTGCTGCCTGCCGACCGGAAAAAATGGCGTGGAACACATGGCCCGCGGCAGGCGCCCACACTCGCCAGACGTGCCCGCCCCGCGGTTCGTAATAGTGAGAATCCGGGATGACTTCGGCGATTTGCTCGGCCGCAAGGTGAAACTTGTCCTTGTCTCCACAAATCAGCCACACGCGCCGGGCGCGTTCGGGGTCATCCGCAAATCCTTTGAGCATCCGCCAGATTTCATGCGGAACATCGTCGGGATGCACGACCGGTGGTGCTGGCCCGGGCTCCCACTGACGCAGCCCGCCGGCCTTGTCGATGGATTTGGCGAGATCTTTTCGCCCGGTGAACGGGGCCATGAGAACCAGGCCGCTCAAAAAGCCTGGGTGTTCCCGTTCGTACAGCAAGGTGCCAAAACCGCCCAGCGAAGCGCCGGCCATCCAGATATCGGTGAATCCCTCGGCCAGTGCGGGTTTGATGATCTCCGACTGCAGGCGCTCCAGCAGGCTGCGATCCATGTAGTACCCGAAACTTGCCGCGGCGAGGATGACGGTGGCGTCCGGGTTTGCCCGCTGGATCTGTTCGACCATGCCGGAGTCTTGCAAGCTGTCCATGTCGTCCTGGATGCCGGGAAGAACGATGACCAGCGGCCCCGCGGTCGCGCCGCTCGGTGCGGGGTACCGGGCCTGCGGGATGGGGCCATCCGGAAGCTGATGCGAGACCAGGCAGGCACCCAGCACGAGGCTGAGCAACAGCACGCTGATCAGGCTGGCGCGGATGGGGTGGCGTTTGATCATCTCGGGCATCCTGAGGGGCATTGGATCGAGCCTACGCGCGCCGGGTCATCGGGGCATTGTCCAATCTAGGCCGCCGCCTGCGGCGGAGTCCAGGTCTTGAGCAACTGCCACAGCTTGCGTTGCTGTAGCCCCAGCATGGCGCCGGTGGTCAGTACGCCGCCCATGAGCGCACCGCCGACACCCGCGGTCACGACATCCTGGCCGGTGAGGAACAGGCCTTTGACCGGGGTGATCGGGTGCAGCCAGCGCTGGCGGAACCGGTCGGGGTCGTGGTCCAGGCCGTAGATTTCGCCGCGATCGTAAAAATTGAACCACTCGGTGGACAGCGGCGTGGACAGTTCGTGGTAGTCCAGCGCATCGCGCAACTGCGGCATGTGCTGGAACAAGACCTCCAGCAGGCGCTCGGACAGTCCGGCCTTGAACGCCTCGTAGTCCTCGCCCCGCTGGTTCCAGGTGGAGTCGCGCCATTGCTCAAACCACTCGTAGGGGCCGAGGGAGATCACTTCGACGGTGCTCTTGTCCGGATATTGCTTCGGCCAGTCAGGGTCCTTTGCAGAGGGGAAGGATACGTAGACCAGGGGGAGCGGCGCGGACTGGTCGGCCTCGAAGCGTGCGAGGTTCTCCTCGTGCCTGGCGCTCGGATAGATCCACAGATTCGTCCGCGGCAGGCCCAGCGACTCAGCCGTGCCCTTGAAGCCGGCGTACAGACAGATATGTGAGGCCGACGGTCGCACCGTCTTGAGCTTGTCCGGGTAACCGTGACGCAGGCGCTCGGCTTCCGGCAGCAGCTTCTCAAAGGTGTTGCGTGCGCCCGCATTGCTGACAATGGCGTCGGCGCGAATCACCTTGCCGTCGGCCATGCGCACGCCCCGCGCGCGCCCTTGCTCGACGACAATGGACTCGACTTCGGCATAGGTGAACACCTCACCGCCACCGGCGCGAATCACCGGAACGATGGTGTCAGCCATTTTCCACGAGCCGCCAACCGGGTAGCAGCCCCCGTCAAAATAGTGCTTCGCCACCGAGGCGTGCATCAGGAACGTCGCCTCGGCCGGCGGCATGCCGTAGTCCCCCCATTGGCCGGTGAGTACGCCAATCAGTTCCTGATTGGCGGTGAGGCCTTCCAGCACCTGGCGGACGGTCATGGTGCACTCGGGTGGCACGCGCTGGTCGCGCACCAGGCGGTAAAGCCAATTCAGCCCGGGGGACAGCGCCTGACCGGTGAAGAATTTCCGCATGGAGCCGGCGACGCGGACGACCAGATCCACATAGGCATCGATGGCATCGGCTTCCTCCGGGAACTGCTGCTTGAGTCCGCGCTTGAAGGCCTCCCGTCCGGCGCAAAAATCATAGCGTTTGTCACCGATGATGATGCGGTCGTAGACGGCGTCCATTTGCGCCCATTCGAGCTGGCCGTCGGAGATTACGTCGAAGATGCGCCGAAGCGGGGAATAGGGTTTGTGCACTTCCCCGATGTAATGCACGCCCACGTCCCACTCGTAGCCATTGCGCTCGTAAGTGTGGGTGAAGCCACCGGCCGTATAGTGCTGTTCCAGCACGCAGACGCGGCGTCCCAGCCGGCTGAGCAATGCCGCATTGGCCAGACCGCCAATGCCTGAGCCAATGACGATGACATCGTAATGATCATCTGCGCGCTTGGCGCGATAACGCTTGCCGACTCGTTTCATGTCTGTTGATCCCGATCTTGTTAGTGTCTGCTCCAGCACACAGCATAGCCCCTGCGCTCGCCGGATCTGACGCTGAGCGCCCATCATGGAAGCCGTTCATGAACGAATCGCTGCAAACTGTTGCCGCGCTGGTCGGCGAACTGGCCCGGCTGCGTCGCGAGGCCGAGCGCGCCGGTGAAACCGACGTGGATACCGGGGTTCTGGCAACCGTCACAGCCGACGGTCGCCCGACGGCGCGCACGATTAATGTCCATTTCGCGCCTGACCATCAGATCGTGTTTTTTGTGAATCGTGGCTCGGAGAAGGGGGTGGCGCTGCAAGGCAACGCGGCGGTGGCGCTTTGTCTGTTCTGGAAGGCTTCCCGGGTTCAGGTCACGTTGGATGCCCAGGCGCGGGAGCTAGGTGCCCAGGCCGCCGACCAGATCTGGGCCAGTCGGGATCGCAATACGCAGCTGCTGGCGCTGGTGGCCGCCCGGTATCCCGGGGCCGATGCCCAGACACTGAAGCGTGAGTTCGAGTCGGCTCGGCGCAGCTTGAGTTTTGAGCGAGTGCCACGCCCGGAATCCTGGGCTGCGTATGTGCTTGATCTGGAGCGCGTCAGTGTCTGGCGGGCGAACTGGCCGCAATCTGGCCAGCGCCGTCTGTTTCAGGTCGATGGCGACCAGGTGTCGGCGATGGAGGCACCGCCCTACTGAGGCTGAACGACGGCGGCCCCGGAGCAGCCGCGTCGTGGACGCTGGCCGCTCCAGGGCGATGCCACCTACTGCAGGCGGGCCACGGCGGCCTCACCCACACCGACCAGGCGGCCGCTGAGAAAGACCAGTGGGGTGGTCTCGTCGCGGGTGGTGTCGCCATCCGACGTCGTGCGGTGGGTGCGGTAGCGCAGAATCCGGTACTCACCTTTGTCGCCAGCGAAGACCTCCGTGAAGTCCGGAACACCCAGGTGCGTCATCACCGCCGTGGACGGCGTGCCCAGCGATAGCGTGGCGATGTACTCCCGTGCGTTGCGTTCCTGCTTGCGGATTTCGCGGTGCGAACTCGAACTATCATGGCCGTCACCGGTGACACTCAGCACGCAGCCGCTGGTGAGTAACAGGCCAAACGCGGCCGTCGCGACAATAAGCGGTTTCATACGATTCCCCGAAGTTGGTTGAAGTCGCGACCTGTTCAGCACAGGGCGTGCCATTGTCTTATTGTCATATAAAACAACGAGTTACAGATTCTTCGCGTCGCGTTCTGCTGCTCGGATTGGCGAGTATGGCCGATATTCGGGGTATTTGGCCGGGTTGCGTCGTGGTGATGCTAAACGGCCCAGCCTTGATCTCGGCGGCCAAGCTTGTCTTGATCACGCCTGAATACGCGTTTGAGGCTCTGATGTCGTCACCTGCCGTCTTGTTTGTTTGTCTGGGCAATATCTGTCGTTCCCCACTGGCTGAGGCTGCGTTTCGCGTGGAGTGTGAGCGTCGCGATTTGGAGGTGGGTGTTGATTCGGCGGGGACGGGCGACTGGCATGTTGGTCAGCCCCCGGATGTTCGTGCCCAGGCCGTGGCGCGCCGCCACGGCGTGGACATCAGCCGCTATCGAGCGCGGCAGGTCTGTGAAGAGGACTTTATCCGGTTCACCCATGTGGTCGCGCTGGATACCGACAACCTGGCCGATCTGCAGGCGTTGGCGCCCCCTGACGCCACGGCCCAGTTGAGCTTGTTGCTGGATCATGTGCCGGGACGCGCCGGTGAACCGGTGGCCGACCCGTACTTCGGTGCGGCAGACGGTTTTGATGTCACCTGGGCCGATGTGACGGCAGGCGCTGCCGAGTTGGCGCGGCAATTGGGCGAAGATTGACCCACTGGATCGACCGCGCCGCGGTGCTGCTGGGTGAGCCTATTCGACAGCACCAAGCGATATCAGGGGGTGATGTGGCGGCGGTCGCCCGTCTTGAACTTGCCAGTGGCGCGGTTGTGGTGGCCAAGGCGTCACCCCAGGCCATAGAGGAAGCGACGATGCTGCGCCGCTTGGCGGCAGCCGGTGTGCCCACACCGGAGGTGCTCGCCCAAGACAGCGCACTGTTGGTCCTTTCGTTGATTCACCACGACGGCTGGGTCGAGACCAGCTGGCAGGACCTGGGCCGGGTGTTTGCACGGCTGCATCAGACCACCGGTCCGCACTACGGCTGGCATGCCGACTACGCCTTTAGAGATGTGCCGATTCTCAATACACCCTGCGGCCACTGGCCGACGTTCTGGGGACAGCAGCGCTTGCTGCCGCTGGTAGCAGACCTGCCGAGCGAGCTGGCACAGCGCACGGAGCGGCTGATTGCCAGCCTGCCGGAGCGGCTGCCGGCACGGCCCGCCGCCGCGCTGCTACATGGTGACGCCTGGACCGGCAATTTGCTGGTTCGCGACGGTCGCGTGGCCGCCTTCATCGACCCTGCCTGCTATTTCGGCCATGCCGAAGTCGACTTGGCCATGCTGCGCTTGTTCGCCCGGCCCGGCGGCGAATTCTTCGAAAGCTACGGATGCAGTTCGTCTGAGTCCGATGAACGGTTGCCGGTGTACCAACTGTGGCCTGCATCGGTCCATTACCGGCTGTTTGGCCCGTCATACCGGGGTTTGGTGGAGCGCCTGCTCGCTGACGCAGGTGTGATGTTTCGCGCGTGACGGCGCCGCCACCGGCGATTGTTCAATTCATTTCGAACGCAACTAACCTATGTTCTGGTGCCGCCAGAAGGCCCTGCGCAAGGTGATCCGAGGTTTTTAACTGGAGGCTGCGATGCTTGATGTCAATGTCCTCATGCGTGCGGTGCAGGACTCGGCGGACAGCGTCGTCATCACCCAGGTCGGTGATGGGGGCGATCACCCGATCGTCTTTATCAATCATGCATTTGCTCGCATGACCGGATACGCCGAGGCCGAGGTGCTCGGCCGTGATTGTCGATTCTTGAACGAGGGGCTTGATCGTCAACCCGAGCTGGACCGGCTGCGCGATGCGCTGGCGTCCGGGCTGCATTGTCGTGTTGTGGTGGAAAACCTACGTAAGGATGGGTCGCGCTTCTGGAACGAGTTGAGCATCTCTCCCGTGCGTAACCCAGATGGACGGTTGACCCATTTTCTGGGGATTCAGCACGACGTGACGGAACAGTTGCAGCAGCAGCGGGCGCTGGAAACCCAGGCGGTCACGGCAGGCTTTCAACTCGATGAGCTGGCATCCAAGGTCTACCACGACCATCTAACCGAGCTGGTCAATCGTCGCGGTTTCGATGAGGCGTTGGCACGGCTCTGGGCGTCGGACTCGCCGCGAGACCGCCCATTTGCATTGCTGCGTATTGATGTCGATTTTTTCGAATCCTTCAATGATGCCCACGGCCAGACCGACGGCGATCACTGCCTACAGGATGTCGCCAGAGCGATTCAAAACACGGTCTCGGATGAGCGGGCCACCGTCGCGCGCTATGTCAATGACGAATTCGCCGTGCTGGTCCCCGGGTACGACACGCAGCAAGTCGAGGCCTTGGGCGAAAAGATCCGCAGCGCCGTGGAGTTGCTGAACATCGAGCGAGCCGATGTGCCGAGCCGACGCGTTACCGTGAGTGTGGGCGGGACAGTCGTTGAGGCGCACGACGTACCGGCCGTGACCATCGACCAGGTGCAACGGTTTGTTGATGCCGCCCTGTTCGTGGCCCGCGGTGGCCGCGATATTTTCCTCGGAACGGGCAACTCCGTGGATATTCGCCCTATCGCTTCGCGGCGGCAGCCGCCCACAAAGCCGCAAACCGGTTCGGTGGCACCCAACCGGCATCCTGGGAACTTGGCCTGACCGATTTGGTCTCGTCTGGGGCTGAGCGGACAGGGCGGTGGCTCACAGCATCTGGTGATTGTCCGTTCCGGCGCGTAGATTGCCCCTGGTAGACATCAGCCGGCACGAACGGGTTTTGCCGCTGGTGCTGCTGCGGGATACACATTGGTTTGATGCCCGGGAATCCAATGGCCGACAGTTGCCTTGTTCAGTCGTATGATCGGCTGGTGTCTCTGTCCGAGGCAGATCGGATGTTTTTGCGTGCTTTGGAAGAGCATCCGCAAGACGTCTCCGCTGGGGCCGTGGTTGCCGAGCAGGGTAGTGCTTGTAACGACTTGTTCGTGGTCTCCAGCGGTTGGTGTGCCAGCGAGATCACGGACGATGCGGGCCATTGCCAGATCGTCGATATTCATCTGCCGGGCGACATTATCGGCACCCGCGAAGTCGCGTTTGCGCGTCGGTTGTCGACCTTGCGTGCAGTGACGGATACCACCGTATGTCCGTTTCCCCGAAGTCGATTGAACACCATGTTCCAGCAAGCACCGCGACTGTCTGGCGTTTTCGTCCTGATTGCCATGCGTCGTGAGGCCATTCTGTCGGAACGAATTTTCGACTTGGGTCGCCGTGACGCACTGTCGCGGGTTTGTCATTTTCTGCTGGAGATCAAACAGCGCCTGGAAGACAGCTGCACGCTGCGTGAAGACCGATTCGAGATGCCGCTGACCCAGCAGCAACTGGCAGACGCCCTGGGGCTGACGTCAGTGCATATTTCACGGGTGGTTCGCCGCCTGCGCGAAACGGGCGTCGTCGACATGCGCCGAGGCCAGGTTCGTATTCTCGATGCGCGGCGGCTCAAGCAGCTCGCCCGAATGAACGAGGAATATCTGGACTTGGACACAAGCTGGATTGAGGGCGCCTCTCCGCTGGCGGTCGATCCCTCCATGCTGGACGGTCAGCCAGAGAGCGCTCTGCCCGAGCTGGACGGCGTGGCCTTGCCCCAAACTGTTGTGGAAGACCGGGATGACCCGGCAGGCCCCGGCAGCGCCGATGAACCGGCGCGTCCGACTCGGGAGCCATCGGCGCGGTAGCCAGATCTGCTGACTGACAGGCCGGAGCGACGCCGCCTCGGGGTGTCGGCCGCAGTCATCCCAGCCTCCGACGTGACCCGGCCGAAGGCTGGCGTCCACCAAGCGTCCCCGCAGCCCAGCCACTCGGGTTGATCGGCATGACCGACGCTCGCTCTGTCGCAGATCGGCTACCCGACAACGGCCGGCCGGCCCTACGGATATCGCGCGATGGTTGGATGGCGCGAGCCATTCCGGCGCGGGAGACGATGGCCCGCGGGTCTGATCATTCAATCACCGCTAAACGGATGTCTTTCTTCAGAGACAGTCAACACTCACTTTAAAAACAACCACATAGTGTTGGCCGGGGTTTCGGCTGTTGGTCATTGGCGACAGAAAAGCCGCATTTGCCGCTGGTCACGATCCGCGCTTCCGCAGTGCAGCACCGCAAGTGGTTGATACGTAAAGCTGAATCCAATTTGGCACTGAGGTTGCCACTTGTCTGGCAAGCCGGCGCTTTCGTCGGTGCGGGAACGTGGCAATCGACTCTCGATTGGGGGAAGGGACATGGATTGGTTTTGCCTTCTTAGGAGAGTGACGTGCGTATCAGCATCTTTGGAATGGGTTATGTCGGGGCCGTTTGCTCCGCGTGTTTCGCGGAGGATGGTCACGAAGTCGTGGGTGTCGATGTCTCGGACAGCAAGGTTGACCAGATCAACCGGGGCGAATCGCCCATTGTTGAGCCGGGGCTGGCCGAGCTGATCAGTCGCCAGGTCAAAGCCGGACGGCTGCGCGCAACGACGGATGCCGAAGCGGCAGTGCGCGACACGGACTTGTCCATGATCTGTGTCGGCACTCCCAGCCAGCGCAATGGTGACCTGGACATGCGCTACGTGCGTTCCGTGTCCGAACACATTGGGCGTGCACTCAAGCACAAGCAGGCCGCGCACACCGTGGTCGTGCGCAGCACGGTGCTGCCGGGTACGACACGTCAAATCGTCATCCCCACCATCGAGTCCGAGAGTGGCAAGCGCGCCGGCGAAGATTTCGGCGTGGGCGTCAACCCCGAGTTCCTGCGTGAGAGCACGGCGATCAAGGATTATCGCGAGCCGCCCATGACCGTGATCGGCGAGCTGGACAACTGGTCGGGCGATCAGCTTTACCGTCTCTATCAAGCATTGCCAGCCCCGATCATCCGCAAGCCCATCGAGGTGGCGGAGATGGTCAAGTACACCTGCAACACCTGGCACGCCGCCAAGGTCACTTTCGCCAATGAGATCGGCAACATTGCCAAGAGCATGGGCATCGATGGTCGCGACGTCATGGAAGTCGTCTGCCAGGACCGCAAGCTCAATATCTCGGACTACTACATGAAGCCGGGCTTCGCCTTTGGCGGGTCTTGCCTGCCCAAGGATGTCCGGGCGCTGACGCACCGGGCCGGCCGACTTGATGTCGAGCATCCGATGATCGCCGGCATCATGCGTAGCAACCAGCAGCAGGTGGACCGCGCGCTGCAAATCATCGAATCCTTTGGTGAGCGCCGCGTTGGCATGCTGGGGTTGAGCTTTAAGTCCGATACGGACGATCTGCGCGAGTCGCCGATGGTCACGCTGGCCGAGTCGCTCATCGGCAAGGGTTTCGAGTTGTCGATCTTTGATCGCAACGTCGATTACGCCCGCGTACATGGCGCCAATCGCGACTACATCAATACCAAGATTCCGCACATCTCATCGCTGCTGCGTTCGGATATCGATGAGGTGATCGGGGACTCGAAGCTCATGGTGCTGGGCAACCGCGATCGCATGATCGTCGAGGCCTACGAGCATCTGCCACAGGACAAGATGGCGGTGGACTTGGTGGGGCTGATGAACCACCGGTCCAACCACTCCCGCCAGGGCATCTGCTGGTAGCGACGGGCTGTCGGCGATCCGGGCGACAGCCCGGGTCGCCAGCCCGACGGTCAGGGAGTTGATATGAGTCTTCGAGACATCCTTGGGTGGTCGACCTATATCGCGGCACTGCTGCTCATCGCCGCCCTGCTGCCCCACACCCATTTCGACCCGGCGCATTCCGAGTTCATTCTGATTCTCGGTGCGGTGGGCCTGTGGCGTTACTCGCTGGGCATCTACCACTTTCTCCGGGCTATGTGGTTCACCCATGTCGCCTACCCCGCTGCCCGCCGCAAGGTGCAGGCCATGGGCGAGGCGGCCATGCCCAGTCACGTGTATCTCCTGGTCACCAGTTTTCGGATCGAACCACGGACCACGGCCCGCGTGTACATGGCCGCGTTTCAAGAGGCGCTGACCTGTGGCTTGCCTGCCACTGTCGTGGCCTCGATTGTCGAGTATGGCGACGAAGGTCTGATCCGCGCCCTGCACCAGAAGGTAGACCCCGAGGGCCGGATCGAGCTGCGCATCGTGCGTATCGCCGGTACCGGTAAACGGGACGGCTTGGCCCACGGTTTTCGCGCCATTTCGCGCTCGGCGCCGCCGCCGGACGCGATTGCCGCCGTGATCGACGGTGACACCGTAATCGAGCCCGGCATCGTCCGCAGAACCGCGCCTTATTTCGCGTTGTTCCCTAAGGTGGGTGCGCTCACCACCAATGAGTTCTGCAGCGTTGAGGGCTCGCGGCTCATGCGTGAATGGCATCGCCTGCGCTTTGCCCAGCGGCACATGTACATGTGCTCCATGGCCCTGTCCAAGCGCGTGCTGACGCTGACCGGGCGCATGTCGGTGTTCAGGGCTTCGATCATCACCTCCCCCGAGTTCATCGAGGATGTGCAGTCCGATTCGCTGGACCACTGGCGACTGGGTCGCTTCGCGTTCCTGACCGGAGACGACAAGTCCAGCTGGTTCAGTCTTGTTCGCCAGGGCTTTGACACCTACTACACGCCCGATGCGGCCATCCATACCGTGGAGCACCCGCCGGACAAATCCTTCTGGCGAGCCAGCCGCAAATTGATGTTCCGCTGGTACGGCAACTCGCTGCGTCAGAACTCCCGTGCGACCAAGCTGGGTCCTGGCCGGTTGGGCTGGTTCACCTGGTACGTGCTGTGGGATCAGCGCATCTCCATGTGGACGAGCCTGTTCGGGCTGGCCGTGTCCATTGTCGGGGCCCTGTACTACGGCTGGGCGATCTTCGTTGGCTACGTGCTGTGGATCGGCCTGACCCGGCTGGCCATCACTCTTGTGTTGCGGTGTACCGGGCACCCGGTGGGGCCGATGTTCCCGGTGCTTTTGTACTACTCCCAGATCGTCGGTTCGCTGGTGAAGATCTATGTCTTCAACCGGTTGGACCAACAGTCCTGGACTCGCCAGGACACCAAGCTTGTCCGCGAGCTCGGGCGCTTTCAGGCGGCCTTCAACCGCTGGTCTTCACGGGCCATGACGGCATCGGCCGCCAGCATCTTCATGGCTTTTGTCTTTTTCGTCGTCTAGCGGCGTTTCATCCAGGGAATCAGGATCATGACTCAACGTAATCAACCCGATGTCGTCCACGAATCCGAGACGCAACGACAGTATGTCCGGGTTCGGCTACCCGCTGCGCTGCGCATCCGCAGGGACGACGGATCGGTTCAAAAACACGACATTCGCGACCTCTCGGTTGGCGGGCTGTCATTCGCACCGGAATCCGGCCGCTTCGAGATGGGCCAGCGCCTGCAGGGCACGGTGTCGGTCAGCCTCGAAGGCATCGGAATCACCATCCCGATCCAGTTCGTGGTCGTCCGGGAAGAGGACGGCTACATCTGTGCCGCGTTCGATAATCTCGACCGCACGGCCATCGTCTCGCTACGCCAGCTGATCACCGCCTACCTCAGCGGTGAGGTGGTCGACGCGGGTGATGTGCTGCATTCGATGAACCGTGAGAACTTTGTCGCCCCGCGTCAGGCTAAGACCGCCCGCGGCGAACCGCGTAGCCGCACCCGCGCCTGGCTCGGTACCGCGGCCAGCTTTGTGATCGGCGTGATGGCGCTGGGGTACGTGGCATCCGAGCTCTACGGCCTGATGTTCGTCACCAGCTCATCGGTGGCCACGGTCGAGGGCGCCAGCTTTCCGGTCACCATGCCGCGGGAGGGCACGTTCCGCAGCTTGGTCGAGGAGGGCAGCCGCGTGGAAAAGGGGGCGCCGCTAGGCACGTTTGAAACCCCCATGCTCGAGATCGTCCGCAGTGAAGCCATGGCGGCGAACCTCAGCAGCCAGCGATTGAATGATCTGCTCGAAGACACGATCAAGGGCACGGTGACCAGCCCCTGCAACTGCCGCGTGCAGCGCATGCTCGTCGGCAATGGTCAGTTTGTCGGCAAGGGCCAGCAAGTGTTCCAGCTGGTGGACATGGACCGCGAGCCGTTGGTCGTGGCGCGCTTTGGCTATAAGCGACTGGGAGACCTGAAACCCGGCCGCGAGGTCCGAGTCTCGCTGGCCGGAACCGACGGGTCCATTCCCGGTGAGATCGTCCGGGTGGCGCATGCCAGCGGTGTGTCCACCGACGCCGTGCTGGAAGTCATCGTCAAGCCCAAGAACGCCTTGCCCACCGACTTCATCAACCGGCCGGCCGAGGTGTCGATGATGACGCCTGCGTTCATGCCCCGATTGGGCGACTTCACGACGGACGCGCTGCCGTCAGCAGTCGCCAGCGAGAGCTGAGCCCATGCGTCACCTAGTCACATTGCTGCTGCTATGCACGCCGCTGGTGACGCAAGCGGTGTTGTTGCCCGATTTGGAGCGTGGCATCCGGGCGCTGGAGGCCGGCGAGGTCGAACGGGCCGAAGCCAATCTGCGCCCGCTGGCCAAGGCCGGTTACGTTGAAGCCCAGCACTACCTCGCGCGGCTTTACAAGCAGGCCAACACGCCCAAGTCGCGACTGGAGGCCATTCGATGGTACGAGGCGTCGGTGTCGGCCTACCCGCTCGATATCGAACCGCTGGCTCGTCTGCGGTTTCTTGAAACCGGTGACCCGCAGCATCTGCTGAACGCCGAACAGGCGCTGGTCCGGCTCAAGAAGCAGGGCCATCCGGACGCCCTGCGTCGGATCATTCGCCTCTATCGGGATTTCCCCGGCTTGGTGGACGATGCGCGAATCGGCCGGTTGCTCGGGGAAGCGCTGGAAACCGATGACCCGGACAACATCGCCACCGTCATCGATTGGTACCGCAAGAACGATGGTGTACGCGAGAACTTCATCCAGCTGATTCAGCTGTGTTCCAGACATTACCGCCGGGTGGACGATTGTCTGCCGGACCTGGTGCTCAATGCGCGCATGGGCCAGAACGATGAGCGGATGGATGCGTTGATCGATCAGGCCCTGTCCCGGTATCCCAGCCGTGACGTGGATGCCGACCTGCTCTACGCGATGGCCTCGGCGCTGCTGACCAACGACGTGCCACAGCCGCCGGAGCAGTTGCGTGCAGCCGAGCTGCTGGAGATTGCCGCCAAGCGTCGCGTCAAGGCACTGGCCCGGCTGGGCGACCTGCTCGTTGACCGGCCTGACCTGATCGAGGATGCCGATCCCATCGGCATGCTGGAACGGGCCCACGAAGCCGGTTCCGCCGAGGCGGCGCTGACGCTGGGCCGTGCCTACATGAATGGCACCCTGGTGGAGATCGATCCGGACCGCGCGGAGGACTATCTCAAGCAGGCGGCCGAGGCCCTGCCGGCGGGCAAGTTCTCCCTGGCGCGCTACTACATGCGGGGGTTCGCCGGTGACGCCCAGTACACCCGGGCGGCCCCGCTACTGCTGGATGCCGCACGGGCCGGGTATCGCCGGGCCGACCTCGACCTGGCGCGCTTCTACTCCGAGAACCGGGTGGTCAAGGCCAATCCCGCCTATGCCTATGCCTTCGCACGGATCGCCGAAACCAACGAAGTGGACGGCGCCGAGGCCTTTATCGCCCAGCTTCAGCCACAGCTGGATGACGCCATGCGTGCCGAAGGCAATGCCGTGGCGGAGAAGGAGTACGACGCGCGCGTTCAGCGCCGAGAACCTTTTCTCAAGTTCGCCATGACCGGTGGGCGCGACAGCGGGACCGAAACGGGGTCCGCCAGCGCGACGACCGCATCTCACTAAGGAGCAGACCTGTGAAACAGACGACAACATGGATGTTGTTCGGCGTCGCTGCGCTGGTCGCGCAGCCGGCCGGCGCCCAGATGAGCAACGAGACGGAGATCAAGCTGCGTGCAGGTGGTTTTGCCGAAGGCGCGCGTGACCTGGGCCTGGGCAGCGATGAGGAGTCCAGCGAATTCTTCACCGAGGTGCATGGCTCATTGTTCACCCGCTATGCGCCGGGCTTTTCGACCAAGCTGCGGGTACAGGCGTTTTATTCCACGGGCGAGGTGTTTCTGAACACGGATGAAACACCCCAACCCTCGGATGAATACATCGCCCTGCGCGAGGCCTGGATCGATATCGGCGCGCTCACCTCCTTCCCGGGCGAGGTCATGCGGCTGGGCCGGCAGCGGCTGCGTGAGGATGACGGGATCTGGTTCGATGACGATGCCCTGGCGGTGCGCTGGGCCTTCGAAACCACGCTACTGCAATGGTCGCTGGGTGCCGGTCAGCAAGTGGAAGGATTCCGTACCGATGACGCCGGTGTCGATAAAGATCAGGAAGATCGCTTCTATCTGTTCGGCGACATCGGCACGCAGTACCGTCCGGGTCACTATCTGGCCCTGCGGGCCGCCAACGCGCGTGACGATGTGGACCTGCCACGCGAACAACGCCGTGACGAGCCAGAGCGGTTTCGCGAGCGTGAGTTCACCTGGGTCAGCCTGTCCTTGCACAGCGATTACTACGACCCGGATGCGCGCGAGCGCCTGGCCTACTGGGTCGAGGCCTTTGGTATGACCGGCGAGGAAACCTTCGCCACCCGGCCCGATCCGGTGGTCGGCGGCCCGGTGACCTACACCGAGCGGGACAACGAGGGCGTCGGCGGTTCGGTGGCCCTGCGCTTCCGGCCTTCGTTGCAGCTACCGGCACAGTTCGGGCTGATGTATGCCCTGGGTTCTGGTGGCACCGATGCCAGCGGTCACTCCGAGACCTTCGAGCAGACGGGCTTGGAGAGCAATCGCGCCCGGTTCACCGGCACCCGTAGTCAGATTCACCGCTTCAGCGAGGCCGCGCAGTTCGAGCTGAGCAACCTGCACGTCACGACCGCGTTCCTGTCGTTTCCGGCCGAGCGTTTCGACATCAGCCTGATCGCACACCAATTCCAGCGTGATGCCGAGGATGCGCCGGTGGTATCGCGTGGCCTGCGTGTGGATCCACAGCCTGGCGACGACGAGCTGGGCCAGTCCTATGACGTGGTGATCTCCCGCTATTTCGAGGATTTCGATCGCGTCATCCTGCGTGAATCTGGCCCCAGCGGCGTCGTCCGACTCCGGGCCTCGATGTTCGAACCCGGCGCGGCCTACGGGGCCGGAGCGGAATCGACTTATCGCGCGATTCTGGAGATGAGCTGGAAACTGTGATGCTGACCCGAACCCTCCTCAGCCTGCTGGGCCTGGTGCTTATGCTGGCGCCGGTAAAGCTCTTGGCAGCGGACTACATCGTGCGCTCCGAGGATCCCCAGGTGTTGTACCGGGCCAAGCCCGAGCTGCCGTCGCTGCAGCCGTACACCCGCCAGGCTGTTCTGAACAAGATTGGCTCGCGGACCCCTGGCAGCATTTCTACCGTCCGCATGGTGCACCTGGACCCGATGAACGAGTTCGTCGGAGGCGATGGTCGCCTGGCCGTTTGGGCCGCGCGCCAGCGGCGCAACCCCCATGCCATCGTCCTGCGGAGCGGCTATGTCACCCCGCAGGATATCGCGGCTGCACTGGGGCCCGAGGCCATTGAGGAGACCTCGCCCGGGGTGTTCGTGGTGCGCCTGCCGATTCTGGTGTCGCGTGATGCGACTTTCCACATTGACGGTCAGGTCAAGGCGTTGCGCCTCTCCGAAGACGCTGGTGCGTTTCTGGTCAACGACGGCCGACTGTTCATGACCGACACGGCGGTGTTGGGCTGGCGAGAGTCGGCCGGTACGCCCGCCCGCTATCGCTACGAAAAGGGGTTTCGTCCCTTCATTCTGTCCTGGGGCGGCACGGAGCTGTACGCGGCGAATACGCGCTTCGAGAGCCTCGGCTACGACGAGAGCAAGTCCTACGGTTTCTCGATCTCCCAGTACACGCCGGCCCAGGACAAGATTCTCCAGCGCTCGCATCCGACGGGCTGGATTATCGACTCCGAGTTCGAGGACATGTGGTTCGGCTTCTACTGTTACGAGGCCGATGATGTCGTCATCGCGCGCAATACCTACACCAACAGCATCGTCTACGGCATCGACCCGCATGACCGGTCAAATCGGCTGATCATTGCCGAGAACCATGTGTCCGGCACGCGTAAGAAACACGGGATCATCATCTCCCGCGAGGTCAACAACAGCTGGCTGTTCAGCAATGTCAGTACCGGCAATGCCTTGTCCGGCATGGTGCTGGACCGGCAGTCCAGCGGAAATGTGGTTGCCGACAACGAGTTCATCGACAACGGCTCCGATGGCCTGACCCTTTATGAAAGCCCCGACAACATCATCTGGGGGAACAAGAGCGTCAGCAACGGTTCGCATGGCTACCGCGTGCGTAACAGCACGAATATCAAGCTCTACGACAACATCGCCATCAACAACGCCTATACCGGTATCAACGGGCACGCCAAGGTGTTGCCGCCGGGTTCGCGTGATCTGGAGCTAGACCCCTACGACGACGAATTTTCGATGGTCATCGTCGGCGGGCGGCTGGTGCATAACGGCGGCGGCCCCGTCGCCATCGAGCAGCCCTTGAGTATCGAAATGGCCGGCGTGGAGATGCTGGCGCCCACCAGCGAAACCGGGTTCGCGCTTGATGGTGTGCTGGGCGAGTACCTGCATGAGGTGTTCGACGTCATGGTCCGGCAGAAGAAAGCCGTGGTCATCGAACTGGATAACGTCCGGCGCAAGGTCGAGGGCTAAGCCATGAATGGGCTTGCATCAATGGGCCGGGCCGCCACGGCCTTGTCGATCGCGGTCAGTCTGTTGGGCGCTGCGCCCGCGCTGGGGGCTCAGCAGGCCAGCGGCTATGTCGTGCGGTCGGTCGAACCTTCAAACCTGGCCATGTCGCCGCCTGAGCTGCCGGATATCAGTGGCTATACCCGCGAAGCCGCACTGAACAAGATCGTCCGGCGCTCGCCTGGTGAGGTCCGGCTGCAGCGCATGGTGGAGCGGGTCGAGTTCGACGAGTTTGTGGGCAGTGACGGGCGGCTGGCAACCTGGGCGCAGCGCCAGCGCCAAAACCCCATTGCCATCGTGCTCAGCGGCGGGTTGTTCCGCCTATCCGATGTGCAGCGCGCGGTAGACGCGTACCAGCTGGAAGTGAGCGGTCAAGGCATTTACACGCTGCGGCTGCCTCTGCTGATTGCAGCGTCGGCCACCTTGCTCATCGACGGTTCGGTGCGGTCGCTGCGGTTGTCCCAGCAGGCCGGCGCATTTTTGGTCAACGACGGGCGCCTCTTCGTCGCCGATTCCGAAATTGTGGCCTGGAATGAGACGGCGGGCGCGCCGGCTGCCTATGTCGACAAGCGTCACTTCCGGCCCTTCATGGTGTCCTGGGGGGGCTCGGAAACCTTTCTGCTCAATAGCCGGTTCGTCCACCTGGGCTACGGCGGGACCAAGTCCTACGGCATTAGTTTTTCCCAGTACAGCAAGAGCGTTGATCGTCACCGGCACAGGCAGCGGCCCACCGGCTGGATTCTGGACTCCACCTTCGACGGCTTGTTGTATGGCTTCTACTGCTATGAGGCCGACGATGTTGTCATCGTCAACAACACCTACAAGAACAGCGTGGTCTATGGCATCGACCCGCATGATCGCTCCAACCGGCTGATCATTGCCCGGAACACCGCCTTCGGCACCCGGCAGCGACACGGCATCATCGTGTCGCGCGAGGTCAACAACAGCTGGATCTTCCGGAACGAGTCTTACGACAACACCGGGTCGGGGATCATGGTCGACCGGCAGAGCACCGGCAACATCGTGGCCTATAACAAGGTGCACGGTAACGGCTCGGATGGCATCACCATCTATGAGTCACCGGACAATTTGCTGTACGCCAACCAGAGCATCGGCAATGAGGCGCATGGCTACCGGGTGCGTAACAGCGTGGGCATCAAGCTCTACGAAAACCGGGCCATCGCCAACGCGTATACCGGTATCAACGGGCATATCCGCAGGCTGAACGACCCCACTCGCGACCTGTCACTGGACCCCTACGACACGCGGATATCGATGGTCGTGGTCGGCGGCCGTCTCATCCACAACGGCGGTGGGCCGATTTCCATCGATCAGCCGGTGAGCGTGGAACTCTACGACGTCGACATGTTCGCGCCGGCCAATACCACCGGCGTGCAGATGTCCGGCGTGCTGGGACAGCACCTGCCCGAGGTGCTGGACGTCATGATCCGTCAGCGCCAGGCCGTGGTGATCGAGCCCGACAATGCCCGACGCAAGGTGGACGGCTGAGATGGTGTTCTCGTCGAACATCTTTCTGTTCGTGTTTCTGCCGGCGTTTCTGGGCGTTTACTGTCTGAGTCCAGCACGCTGGCGCAACGCCTGGATCGTGGTTGGCAGCTACGCGTTCTACGCCTGGTGGCGGCTGGATTTTCTGGCGTTGTTCGTGTTGGTCACGGTGGTCAATTACGCGGTCGGCCGCCGCATTCACGCGGCCCACGTCGACCAAGCGCCCAGACGGGCGCGCAACTGGATGCTGGCCGGGGTGATCGCGGACCTGTCGGTACTGGGCTACTTCAAGTACGCCAACTTCGGCGTGGACAGCTTCAACCTGATGCTGACCTCCGCAGGCGTCGCACCCTTTCATTTGGCGGACGTTGTTCTGCCCATCGGGATCTCCTTTTATACCTTCCAGGCGGTTAGCTACGTCATCGATGTGTATCGCCGCGATACTCCCCCCGCGGATAACCCCATCGATTTTGCGGCCTTTATCGCCCTGTTCCCGCAGCTCATCGCAGGCCCGGTGCTGCGCTACAAGGACTTGGCGCCGCAGCTACGGCATCGCCCGCTTAGCGGCGATCTCTTTGGTGAAGGCGTTGCCCGCTTCATGCAGGGGTTCATCAAGAAGGTGCTGATCGCCGACTCGGTCGCGCCGCTGGCCGATGCCGGCTTCGCCCTGCAAGACCCCAGCATGGCCGATGCCTGGCTGACCACGCTGGCCTACACCGTCCAGCTGTATTTCGACTTCTCCGGCTACACCGATATGGCGATCGGGCTGGGGCTGATGATGGGCTTTCGGTTCATCGAAAATTTTCGTCAGCCCTATGTGGCGCAGTCGATTACCGAGTTCTGGCGGCGCTGGCATATCAGCCTGTCGACCTGGCTGAAGGACTATCTGTACATCTCCCTGGGCGGGAATCGCCGTGGCCGGCTGCGGACCTACGTCAACCTGCTGCTGACCATGGTGCTGGGTGGTCTGTGGCATGGAGCCAACTGGACGTTCGTGGCATGGGGCGCATGGCATGGCGCGATTCTCGCCGTGGAGCGGGCCCTGGGCGTGGATGGCCGACCAGCCGGTTTCCGGCCCCTACGCTGGGCATTGACCCTGCTCTTCGTGATGTTGGGTTGGGTGGCCTTTCGAGCCGAGTCGCTGGCAGACGCTGGACGCATCTATGCCGCCTTGTTCGGGCTGGGCCCGACCGGACTCTCGCCGGCCTATGTCGCCGCCATCAGCCAATTCAACCTGGCGCTGCTGGGTCTTGGCGTGGCGGTACTGGTGATCGGTGGTGCGGGTGACCGACTGGCTGCCCAGGCTGCCGCTCCCGTTCGACACCGCAGGCTGATGCGCTGGAGCGCTGCGCTGGCACTGCCGGTGTTTGTCGCCGCGGTGCTGAAGCTGTCGGCCGACGCGTATTCGCCGTTTCTCTACTTCCAGTTCTAGGGGATGCGTATGCAAACACCCAATGCCTGGATTGCTGTTGCCATTGTGGCGCCGCTGATCTTAGCACTCGGACTTTGGTCCGTGGTGCAGGCGGCGTCCTATCAATGGCCAGAGGATGTTCGCTGGGCCGACGGGGAGGCCGCCGGTGCCTTTGAGGCTCATTTCAACGAGCACTTCCCGCTCAGGACACTGGGCCAGAACCTGTGGGGCGCACTGCGGTTTCGCCTGTTGGCCGAGGGGCGAGACGGGTTGATCGTGGGCGAGCAGGGTTGGTTCTTTACCGAGCAGGAGTTTCGACCCTATCCGCAGGCCCAGGCGCATTTGCACCAGCATGTGCAATGGATACGTGCCGTCGATCGCCATCTGGCGGAGCGTGGCATCGACCTGGCCATCGCGTTGGTGCCGTCCAAGGCGCGTATCTACGCGGAATACCGCGGCAGCCGAGACCCGAGCCCGGTCCATCAGAACCTGTACCGCCAGGCCCGACGTCAGCTGCGCAGCGCCGGTTTGCTGGTGCCTGACCTGCTGGCTGCGATGGAACGCTGCAAGGGCGGGCGGCAGGTGTTTCTCAAGACAGACACCCACTGGACGCCTGCCGGCGCGGATTGTGTGGCCGAGTCGCTGGCGGCGGATCGCCGGATGCAGCTGAGCCTCGACGGTGCCGAATCCGGACGTTTTGAAGCACGTCTGGTCGAGACCGTGCAGCACCGCGGCGACCTGATGAACTACCTGCCTCTGGCCCCGGTCTTCGAATCCTTACTACCACCGCCTGAGCCCGTACCACGCATCGAGACAGCAGCGCTGCAGTCCGCATCGGCGCAGGCGCTGTTCGGCGAGCCGGCATCCGTGCCTGTGGCGCTGGTCGGCACAAGCTACAGCGCCGATCCGCTCTGGCATTTCACGGGCGCGCTGCAGCAGGCCCTGGCGCGTGATGTCGTCAATCTCGCCGAAGCCGGTCATGGACCGTTCAGACCCATGGCCCGCTTTCTTGCCAGCGATGCCTTGCAGTCCACCCGGCCCCGGCTGGTGATTTGGGAGATCCCCGAGCGCTATCTGGTGCAGCCGGACACGGAAACCGAACTGCCGCCGCTGCGCACCACCCACGCACGACGCCACATGGAGATTCGCGTATGACCACCGTGCACATATTCCGTCAGCACTGCTGGGCCTGGCTGGTCCTGCTGGCCGGACTGTTCACCCCGCTGGCTCAGGCGGACGACGCCGCCCTTTACGGGCCCGAAGCCCCGCCGGGTTCGGCGTTTGTGCGCATGTTCAATGCCACGCCTACCAGCCTGACCAACGCTTCGATTGGCGGCGAGCCGGTTGAGACGCTGGATCAGTTCGAGGCCAGCGATTATGTCTTTGTGCCCGCGGGCACCCACAGGATCTCGACCGGCAGTGAGGCGCGCAGCGAATCACTGGAGGCGGATCGCTACTACACGGTCACGGTGGACGCCGGTGGCCTGCAGGTCCACAGCCTGCGTCCGCCGGAGGACGGCCTGAAAGCCCTGGTGGTGTTCTACAACCTGACCGCTGACGAAGCGCTGCAACTGAAGACCGAGGACGGCGCGACATCCATTGCCGAAGCAGGCGCCGGCGCATTCGCCACTCGCGAGGTCAACCCGCTGCGCATCACGCTGGGGGTGTTCTCCGGCGATCGGAAGCTGGCGACGACCGAGCCGGTCAATCTGGCGCGTGGCCGCGCCTTCAGCCTGTTTGTGACCCCGGGTCGGGGCCAGCCCCGGCTGACCTGGGTCATCGACTGAATCCCATTCGAACCTGTGCAAGGACTGCACTCATGATCATTTCGACGACAACGCATCCGCTGCGGCGGGCGGGCCAGTGGATGGCCGGTCTGTGGCTGCTGGGCGTGACCGCGAGCGCCGGCGCCCAGTCATCGCCGCCGGCCTTTCCACCGCTGCCCAAGTACGAGCTCCAGGCCTGCTGCAATCTCTGTCCGGCAGCCTCGGACCCGGCGACGTATCAGGGCTACCTCGACGGTTTTCGGATGATCGTCCAGGGCGATGACGGCTGGTTATTCCGCACCGAGGACGATTTGCTCGACCGGTTTGCGCTACAGCCTGACACCTACGAAGCCATCGGGTTACTACAGCGCCGCTTGGCCGAGCATGGCGTCTCGCTGGTCATGCTGCCGATCCCTCCGCGTGGGGTGATGGCCTGGGAGCACCTGCCCGATCACATCGCTCAGGGCTTTGCACGTGACATGGCGCGCGTGGGTTATCAGGTGCTTCTCGAAGACCTGCGGCAGCAAGGGGTGATCGTGCCGAAGCTGGGCCAGCTGGCGTATGGCCCGGTGGAGGCGCCGTTTTATTTCAAGCGGGATCACCACTGGACCCCGCATGGCGCCAAGTTGACTGCCCAGCAAGTGGCCGAGACGCTGCGGGCGGCCGAAGGCTTTGCCCAGATTCCCCGCAAGTCGTTCACCACCCGACAGCAGGGCGTCGTGCGCAAGGAGGGCACCTATGCCGGGGCGGTCCAGCGGATGTGTGGGTTCGGTTATCCGGAGCAGGTCATGCCCCGGTTTACGACCTCTACAGAGGGCAGCGGAGCCGACTTGCTGGGTGAGTCGCAACGTCCACAGGTGGTGCTGGCCGGCACCAGCAACAGCGATGCCGCCTACAACTTCGCCGGGTTCCTGTCCGAGGCGCTTGGCGTGGATGTGCTCAATGTCTCGGTAACCGGCGGCGGCATTGACGGCGCCTTGCTGCAGTACCTGATGAGCGAGGACTTCCGGACGGACCCACCCCGGTTTCTGATCTGGGAAATGCCTGTCTACAGCAACTTCGATGACGAGGATTTGTTCCGGCAGATCCTGCCTGCCGTGGACAACGGCTGTGCCAATCGAGCCTCCGTGCTCGAGGTCACCCGACCGCTGAAGACGCACAGCCTGACCGAGACGCTGTTCAACGGCGGCGGCACGGTACAAACCCTGCGCGGCAGGGACCACCTGCTCGATGTGCAACTCAGTCGTCCTGATATCGACAAGCTGCATTTCTCGATCTGGTACACCAACGGCAAGAACGACAACTTCACCATCGAGCGCTCGCGGCATATCGATACCCAAGGCCGCTTCATGATCAATCTGCGCGAGGGCGAAGATTTCTCTGACGCGGTCTTCCTTGGCGTGGATGTGGGCCCCGACCCCGACCGGGGCGAGCCGCCGCTGCCCGATGGTGTCGAAGCCACGGTCAAGCTCTGCGAGCGCCGAGTCTGACGGAGGACACCATGACCCGAACACCAGACCTTTTCCGAAACCAGATTCTGGTTGCGCCTGTGGCCGGCCTGCTACTCCTGGCCGGTTGTGCCACACCGTCCGGCCCCAACGGCAACACAGCGCAGGTGCAGGCCACCATCGACGACCAACCGGCACAACGACTGCAGGCGCCTGCCGGGTTCTATGCCGCTGCAGCCAGCAAGGCGCGCTTTGAGGGCTGCCCCGAGATGAGCACGCCACATACCGGGCCACTCGACTTTCCTAGCAAGTACCAGGGATCCGATTCCGCCCGCGACGATCTGAACAAGCAGGCCGAGGCCAGGTACCGGGAGCAGGTCGATGGCATTCGCGACCTGGAGCGTGGAATCAGCCGCCTGGTCGAGGCGTATCTCGACACGGGGGATCCCCAGGCCGTGGGTTGTGCGCTGGACTGGATGCTGGAATGGGCCCGCCTGGGTGGGCTGACCGGCGAGGTGACGACTCACACCGGCAAGTCGGTCCGCAAATGGGCGCTGGGCAGTGTCGCGGCGGCCTACCTGCGCCTGAAGCTGTCCGTCAGTGATCCGCTCAAGCCCTACCCGGACCAGGCAGCAGAAATTGAGGACTGGCTGGCCGAACTGGCCACGCTGGTCATCGCCGACTGGAGCAATGTGCCGCAACGCAAGTTCAACAATCACGAGTATTGGGCGGCGTGGTCGGTCATGGCTGTTGCGGTGGTCCGTGATGACCGATCGCTGTTCGACTGGGCGGTGGCACAGTACGACCGTGCGGCCCAGCAGATTACGGACGAGGGCTATCTGAACAACGAACTGCGTCGCAAGACGCGCGCGCTGTTCTATCACAACTACGCGCTGCCACCGTTGGCGATGATGGCGGCATTCGGACAGGCCAATGGCCTGGACCTGGAATCCCGAGGCAACCACGCGCTGACCCGACTGGCCAATCGTGTCATGGCGGGTCTGGGCAACCCCGAGCGCTTTGCCCGTAAGGCGGGTGCCGATCAGCAACTCAAGGATTTCAAGCCGTCGAAGTTCACCTGGCTGGAGCCGTATTGCGCCCTGGAAGCTTGCACCGGGGAGATGCGTAAGCGTCTCGAGGCGTACCGGCCGTTGAACAACTACCGCGTCGGCGGTGATCTGACCGCTTTGTTCGGCCCGCCTCAGGCGACCTGACGGTTCGAACGCTTTGTCTCACCTTTCAGGAGAGCACGATCATGGAAGACCCCTATACCTCTGAGCACCCCGCTCGCACACCGGGACGCATTGTGGTTCCGGTTATTCTCGCAGGCGGTTCCGGAACCCGGCTCTGGCCCTTGTCCCGTCGCCAGAAGCCCAAGCAGTTTCTGGCGCTGGGCGGGCAGCGCCGCTCCTTGTTTCAGCAAACGGTGCTGCGTTCGGCAGCCATTGCCCGCGTCGCCCCGCCTATGATTGTGGGCAGTGCATCACATCGATTCCTAATCGACGAGCAGCTGGCCGAAATCGATCATGAGCCGGACTGCATCGTGCTGGAGCCAGCGGGCCGAGATACCGCGCCCGCGGTGGCGATCGCCGCCCAGCAGGTTGCCAACCGCTACGGACCTGATGCCATGGCGTTGGTCATGCCGGCGGATCATGCCATCGACGATACCGAGGCCTTCGTTGCCGCCGTGAACGCGGCGGCCGACGTGGCCGAGGCTGGCGAACTGGTGACCTTTGGCATTCAGCCAACCCGACCGGAAACTGGCTACGGCTACGTGCGCTGCCTGCCGGCCAATGGTCGGGCCGTCCGCACCGTGGACGCTTTTGTCGAGAAGCCGGATGCCGAGATCGCCGAAAACTACGTGGCTGACCAGGACACGTTTTGGAATGCCGGCATGTTCCTGTTCCGCGCCGATCGCATGTTGGAAGATTTGGAGGCGCTGGAGCCCGACCTGATGCAGAACGCACGTCATGCCCTGATCGGCGCCGAGGTCGACGGTCGCATGCTGTGCCTGGATACGGTGGCGTTTCGTGGCTGCCGGTCGATCTCTATCGACTATGCGGTGCTGGAGCGCACGGATCGGATCGCGTTAATGCCCATGGACGCGGGCTGGGATGACGTAGGGTCGTGGACGTATCTGGATCGGCTTCCGGCCGCTGACGATGCCGGGAATCGGACGCAAGGCGATGTGCTGTTGCAGAACGCGCAGGACAACATCGTGCATTCCAGCAAGCGACTGGTAGCCTTGTCGGGCGTCAGTGATCTCATCGTCGTCGAAACCGCCGATGCGATTCTGGTCGCGCACAAGCAGGATGCCCAATCGGTCAAGACGCTGGTCAAGCAGCTGGAATCGCTCGGTCGGGAAGAGGCCGAGCACCTACAGCGCGTCTATCGTCCGTGGGGCTTCTACGAGTCGATAGCCTACGGCAGTCGCTTCCAGACCAAGCGCATCTCGGTGAAGCCCGGCGCCAAGCTCAGCCTGCAAATGCACCACCACCGGGCCGAACATTGGGTCATTGTCCAGGGGACCGCTGTGGTTGAACGCGGCGGCGAACGCTTCATGCTGTCGGAGAACGAATCCACCTTTATTCCCATCGGCACGACGCACCGTCTGGAGAACCCCGGGAACATCCCGCTGGATCTGATTGAGGTGCAGTCCGGCGCCTATCTGGGCGAGGACGATATCGTTCGATTCGACGACGTCTACGGGCGCTCGGAGACTTCCGAGCCCGAGGCGGCGGCATCAGGCCCGGCATCGCCATCGCAGACGCCCGCGGCGGCGACGGTCTAACCGCTTTGCCGGTGTCCGCCCGGCGGGTGCTTCAACCGCATCCGCCGGCCGGCACTGGCCGGACCGGGCGCAGGTGATATTCTTGTGAAATCGACTGGGGAAGGTCGTTCATCGACCGGGTGCAGGATGTTGCAACGAATCACCTTGAAGCTCGTATTGGCGCTGGGTCTGCTGGCCGGGGCATCTGCACCCGCGCAGGCACAGGTGTTTCCGCATGAACAGGCGCTGGTCGATGCGGCCTTGCTGCTGGCCGATGTGCTGGACACGGCCGGTTACCCGCAATCTGCCAGCGAGATACGCAAGAACTGCACGGACCCCAAAAAGTGGTTGCAGTGCGTTGAGGTCACCGCGCTGCACGCTGCCAGCTTCATGCTGTTCCGTGAGCACGAAGTGGTCGGGACGGTTTACACCACCTTGGGTGAAGATGAGGCCGCACGCGATTATGCGAACTGCGAGCGTGATCCCAGCCTGACCGGTGTGCCCAATGAGTTCGGCAGCTATCACTGTGCCGAACATCTGGTGAATGATCCGTTCTGGATTGCACTGCGCACGAGCATGCATACGTTGGCCGACGGAGCCGAACTGGCGGGTTATCCCAATGAAGCCGCCATCATGCGGCGGGCCTGTCAGTACCAGGGCGATGTGAATTTCGAATTCATGGGCTGCGCCCTGTCGACCGTTGAACTGCTGCTGGCTATTACCGAAGCGCCGCGCGCGGCCGGCGTGCCTGTTCCGCGCTGTACGGCTACCGGACTGGTCCCTGCCTGCACCGTCCTGCGTCCGCAGCCCGCTGCGCTGTCCGACCTGGACGCCTTTGATCAAACCGGAGACGCCCGCTTTTCGGTGACGGACCTGACCCTGCTCGCGGGTTCGGGTAGCGTGTTGGATCAGCTGTTGGATGACCGCTCAGAGGCGGCGTCGCAGCGCTGGGTGCAGCAGATGCTGAATGTCTTGGCAGCCGGTCCGGTCGTTGCTGATGGCACGCCGTTGGCCGACGACTACATGGTGCTACTGCGCGCGTTGGCTGCCGCCGAGACCGCGCCGGCATTGGTGGCGTCGCGGCGTCGCGCTGGGCGTCTGACGCCCTAGGGACACGCGGATTGAATCACGGCCACCGAGACGGCGGCGTACTTCCCCGTTCCTCTGGAATGATCAAAGCCTGCTCCGCACGCCGGGGCCGGCTGCAGTGCGGGCAACCGCCCGCCGGGGCGTATCCGTCGCTACCTTCGTGCTGTCGATGATGCGACTCCGGTGCCAGCAAGCGTTGCGTCCGTGACCGAGCCCGCCGCACCTGTCCAGCCATTGGGCCCGACGCCACCCAGGCCGCTGGTTGTCGACATCGATCACTCGCTGCTGCGCAGCGATCTCTTCGACGAGACGCTCATCGAGGGCCTGCGACGGCAGCCGCTGCAAACGCTGCTCGCGTTTCGCAGGCTGCGTCAGGGTCAGGCCGCGCTCAAGGCGCAGCTGGCTCAGGCCAGTCGACTGGACGTGCGTGTGCTGCCCTACAATCGCGACGTGCAGGCCTGCATGGCAGATGCCCGTGAGCAGGGCCGGTCGGTGCATCTGGTGTCGGCTGCCGACGCCTCACTGGTGGCGGCGATCGCGGACCATTTGGGGGGCGTGGCGGATCATCATGGCTCGACGCCCGACATCAACCTGAAAGGCGAGCACAAGGCGCAGTGGCTGGCGCAGCGCTTTGGCGAGCGCGGGTTCGACTATGTCGGCGATTCGCGGTCGGATCTGCGGGTCTGGGCGCTGGCCGGTCACATTCACACCGTCGGTCTGGGCGGGTTGCTGCGTCGCGCGGTCCGACGCCTGGCCGGGCAGCAGGGAGTCTCCGCACTCCATTTGTCTGCGCCGCCGGCCGGGTTCGCGCGATGGCGCCCCTGGCGGCGTCTGCTGCGCCCACGGCAGTGGGTGGCGGAACTCATCCTCATCGCAAGCGTCTGGGCATTCAGCGGTTTTGTCGCGGGTGGACTGTCGGCGAGCCAGTGGTTGGCTGTGGCCGCCTACTGGTCACTGGGCCTGGCTGGCCGTGTGGTCGCGGGACTCTGGTACGCACAACCTCACCGAGAGCTGCGAGCGAACACCGGCCGGTACGCCAACCCCTTGGCGACGGGGGCCCTGCGCTTGCGAACCGCCGCGCTGGTGGGGAGCGGTTTGGCCGTACTGGGCCTGGTCGGGACAACGGCGTTTGGCGGTTGGTCGTTGTTGCCTTTGGCGCTGGTGCATTGCAGCGCCTGCGCCTGGTCGGTGGCGCTGGGGCCGCGGTCGCCCTGGTTGCAGCGTCTGGCGGGATTGGCCCGTTGGGCCGTCGCGGCGCTGTCGGGTCTGGCCCTGGTCTAATAACTGCGGCCGGCTATCTTAATCGAGCGGCGCGCCGCGATCTGCGCCGTATCCCTGGACGAAGTCCACCCCCATCGCGAACAAGGCGTCGACATGGGCCGTGGTGGCTGCATGTTCGGCAATGAGCGGCAGGTCGAGTGCTTTGCCCAGCCGGATGACGGTGTCGAGGATGGCGCGATCCTGCGGATCGTCCAGCACATTTCGCACCAGGGAGCCATCGATCTTCAGATAATCGAGTGGCAATAATTTGAGTTGTGACAGCGAGCTGTAGCCGGCGCCGAAATCATCCAGGGCGACGCGGCAGCCGAGTTCGCGGATCTGTTGCAGCAGCATCGCGCTTTCGGCGGGGTTTCGCATGGCGAATGTTTCGGTGACTTCGACGGTGATCTGCTGGGCTAGGCGAACGTGTTCGATGAGCAGGCTCATCCAATCGCGAAAGTGCTCAGATGCGATCAGGGTCTGCGACGACAGGTTGATGTGCATGCGAGGCAGCGTCTGTCGATTGTCGACGCGCTGGCGCATCCAGCGCAGCAGGCTGGACAGGTTGCGGATGTCAATCTGTGCGATAAGACCAAAGCGTTCCGCTGTTTGCAGGAAATGTCTTGGCAGGCTGAGATCGCCCTGGTCGTCACGCAGGCGGGTCAGGATTTCCAGTGCGGCGATGCCGCCGCCTTCGCGGACAATCGGCTCGGCAAACAGGCAGATTCGGTCCTCGTCCAGCGCGCGGATGATGTCGTTGACGCGGCCACCGTGCAGATGGGGCGGGCTGGCCGCACCGAGCTCGATGGGGACCGACCGGTTGCGACCGTCGGCCTTGGCGTCCTCCACCGCATGGGTGAGATGTGCCAGCAGTTCGTCAGCGCTGCTGACGGCGCCGGCTCCCAACCAGCTGGCGCCTACGCTGGCCGTGAGCTGATACCCCACGTGGGCAGGTGTCAGCTCGAGCGAGCGCAGGGCAAAAATGATTTGATTGGCTTCGCGCTGGACCTGACCGAGGTCCGCCGCTGCCGTGATGAGTACGAATTCGTCGGCGCAGAGTCGGCCTACCGCAATCGTTTGGTCGCGTTGCATTAGGAGCCTGGCGACCCGGCGCAGCACGCCATCGGCCCCGGCCCGGCCCATGACGCTGTTGGTCAGGCCAAAGCGGTCGAGGTTGAGCAACAGCACGCCAAAGCCGCTGCCGTCCTGCCCCTCCAGTTCGCCAAGCATCGCATCGATGGTTTCACAGATGCTGGCACCGTTCTGCGCGCCGGTCTTATGGTCATGCAGGGAGCGATAGCGCACCCGTCGCAGCAGTTCATCGTATTCGGTGGCATCGTGAAATGCGGTGATTGCCCCCACCTGCTGCTCGCCGTCGTACAGCGGCGTGGCGCGGCCACGGAGTAGGCGGGACTCACTGCCGTTGCCCGGTCGCAGCAGCAGCTCGTAGTTGACGACTTCTTCGCCCGCCATGGCCCGAGCCAGTGGCAGTTCATCGGGGGCGTAAAGCGTGACGCCGTCGAGGTGATAAACGCCGTAGAGCTCCGCCCAGTGTTCCGGGGATGTGATGACCGGGCCGCGGCCAAGCAGCCGCTCAGCCACCGTGTTCCACAGCAGGACCTTGCCGCTGGTGTCGACCATGACGACGCCATCGCGGATGTTGTCCAGCGCCAGATTGACCGCCTGGCGCAGACGCTCGGGCGGCATGTTGTCTCGAAGCGCTTCCACCGTTGTAGGCAGGGCGACGATGCCGGGTGGCTGGGCCGAATCTGGTGTCCGCATGGTCAGGTCTCGCGCACAGGGGGCGACCGTCCACCGTGGGCGGCGGAGGATGTGTTGAACATCGTAGAAATTACGAGCAAGAGGGTCTCAAGCCACCCGGGATGCGGCCGTTAAACAGACGTCTCTCTGACCCGACGGCAGCATTCGTGATCGAAACCATCACCCAGGAATCCGTGATTCGGCTTGCCACGCAGCAGTCGTTGCCGGCGCCCCCGCAGGTGGTGATGCGCCTGCTCAAGGTGATTCAGTCGGAGGATTTCTCCCTGGCTGACATTGTCGATGTCGTCGAGTCCGACGTATCGGCAGCCGCTACGGTGATGGCGGCTGCCAACACCGCAGCGACGCGCGGCGTCAACGAGGTGACTTCGGTACGGGATGCGGTGACCCGGCTGGGCGCGCAGGCGACACGGGATCGCGTCATGCACCAGGCGATGCAGGCGGCTTTTCAGCCTCGACACCCGGCGCTGGCAGGCCTGCTCAGCAAGGAGTGGGCGTTGGCCGCCCAGGTGGCCACGCTGCTACGGCAAGTCAGTTGCGCAGAAATTGGTCTGGAGGATGCCGACACGGCATTCACGATCGGCCTGTTTCACAACGTGGGGATGGTGCCGTTGCTCAGTGCGGCGCCAGCGCTGGTGAATATCGGGTCGGCCTCCGACTACTACGTGGCGGCGCGGCATCACGCCAGCGCGTTAGGCGGCGTGCTGGCCAAGCGCTGGCATCTCGGCACGGCCGTCTACGAAACGGCGCTGAATTGCCTGCGGCCCGCAACGGCGGGGTGGGGAGCATGGGGGCTGGTGCGGATTGCGCGTCAGGTCTGCGCCCAGCGAATCGGGCACGGAGCGGCGGTGGATGAGCAAACGCTGAGCGCAGCCACGCTGGCGGCCCAGGAAGCTCTGCAGATGACGGACATCGTGGCCTGGATGCAGGAACATGGGGCAGAGGCTCTGAGCGCAGCCTGACGAGACAGCCCTGCCGCCTACGGCCGTTTCGAGGATAATCCGCCGCTCATCTTGCGGGGGCTCCCCTATGTTTCGGGTCGGCGCGTGGCTGCGATCGGTCTTGCTGATGGTGATCGCACTGGCCTTTGCGGCGCCGGTCGCGCTCTTGGCGGTCGCTGCCTTGCAGCCGCCCGGATCGGCCCCCGTGCCTGGGGCACTGTGGCCCGAATCACCCTCGCTGGCGGCCTACGCGGCCGTGTTCGAGCTGGTGCCCATGGCGCGCGGCCTGCTCAATTCCCTGCTCGTGTTGCTGGTCTTCCTTCCCCTGGCTGTGGCCACGGCCAGTCTGGCCGGGCTGGGGTTACGGCTGATGACACCCCGCGGCCAGCTGCTGGCCTTGGCGCTGCTTGTGGGCGCAGCGTCCATCCCCTACGCCGCCATCTGGTTACCGCGATTTCTGCTGTTTCAATGGTTGGGCCTGGGGGGGAGTTGGGCGCCGCTGTGGGCGCCAGCGCTCATGGGGGGGCACCCGTTGTTGGTCTTGTTGTGTTTTGCGGCCGCCCGGTCCGTGCCCCTGTCGCAGCTTGAAGCGGCGCGACTGGAAGGCGCCGGCTGGTGGCGAATCTGGTGGCGGGTGGTCGTGCCGCAGACGCGGCCGGCGCTGACAGCCACCGCCTTGCTCGCAACCGCCTGGTGCTGGGCCAGCTTCACCGACCCGCTGCTGTACCTGCATCGCGAACAGTCCCAAACCGCCCCGCTCATGCTCTATGCCCTGGAATTGCTGGGTGCGAGTAACTGGTCCGTGCTGATGGCGGCATCGATGTTGCTCACCCTGCCTGTCGTTCTGGTGCTGCTTTTTGCGCCGCGTGCCCTGAATCGCACCCTGGGAGATTGAATGTCGATTGCTTCGCTGTTTGCGCGTGCCCTGCTGTGCCTGGCCCTCGGCCTGCTGACGGCCTGTGGGGCCCAGACCGAATCTGACCGAACCCAGCTTCGGCTGCAGGCGGTGGCCGACCCGGTGGAGGCGCGTGCCTACCGCAGCCTGATCGAGGCCTTCGAGGCCCAGCGGCCCGACGTGCAGGTCGAGTTTGTACCGGTCGGGCGTCACCCCGAGCACGTCACCCGTTTGACCACGGCCTTTGCCGCGGGCAATGCCCCCGACCTGTTCCTGATTAACTTTCGACGTTGGGGGCAGTTTATTGCCAGCGATGTACTGGAACCGGTTGGTCCGTTGCTGGAGGCCGCAGGATTGTTCGACCGCGAGGCGTTCTACGCGCCGCCGCTGGAGGGGTTCACGTACCAGGGCCAGCTGATGTGCATGCCCCAGAACGTGTCGTCGCTGGTGGTCTATTGGAATCGAGCGTTGTTCGCCGAGTACGGCGTGGAGCCGCCCCGCCCGGACTGGCGTTGGAGCGATTTTCACGACGCGGCCAAGGCGCTGACCCGCGATTTGGATGGCGATCGCCGGCCGGAGATCTACGGCTTGGATGTCGATCCGTCCATCGTGCGGCTGGCGCCTTTCGTGTGGCAAACCGGCGGTCGGCTGGTCAACGATGTGGACAAGCCCACGCGTTTCGATTTGCGCACACCCAAGGCCGTCACCGGCTTGTTGTTCCTCAAGCGACTGAAGAACGAGGTGGGCGTGATACCGCCCTTGATCGAGCGACGCGCTGAGCAGCCGGACGCGCGTTTCATCCGGGGTGGTGCCGCGATGACGTTGAACAGCCGACGCTTCTCGGCCGCCTTGCGTGCAGTCGACGGCCTGGACTGGGATGTGGCGCCGCTGCCGCGCTATCGGGAAGCCGCATCGGTGCTCCATGCCGATGCCTACTGCCTGGGCCGGGGGAGTTCGAACAAGGCCGCGGCCCGCGACTTTATTGCGTTTGCGACAGGCGAGCAGGGTCAGGCCTTGCTATCCGCCTCGGGCCGTATCGTGCCGGTTCGCAAGTCGGTGGCCGAAAGCGACGCATTCCTCGATCCCGATCAGCCGCCCGCATCGGCCCGCGTGTTCCTGGACACCATTCCCCAGCTGCGTCGCACGCCGAATATTCCCGCCTGGTACGAAATCGAAACGCGCATCAACCCGGTGATCGAAGAGTGGATGTTTGAGTCGGCGGCGCAAATGGCCGGGGAGCAGTCATTCGGCCTACGCGACGGTTACCTGCTGGTGTCACGGATCGAGGCGGCCGCCGGAGATCTGCTCAAGCCACAGCCAGCCGGGGAGCAGCTATGAGTGCGGCAGCCGGATTGAGTCTTCGGGGGCTGCATGTCGAACTCGGCGGGCGCCCGGTCCTGCGCAATATTGATCTCGAGGCAGAGGCTGGCGAGTTCGTCGTACTGGCGGGCCCGTCGGGCAGCGGTAAATCGACGCTGCTCCGTGCGATCGCCGGTCTGGTGCCTACGGCGGGTGGCCAGATCGAGGCCGGTGGGGCGGTGCTGGACGGCCTCTCGCCGGGCAAGCGCGAAGTGGCGCTGGTGTTCCAAGACCACGCGCTGCTCCCGCATCTGAGTGTTGCCGACAACCTGGCCTTCGGGCTCCGGGCGCGGGGCATCTCGCGCCGTGACGGCCGCCAACAGGCGGCAGAAGTGGCCGGGCGGCTGGGGCTGGAGGCGTTGCTGGACCGTCCGGCCGCGCAACTGTCAGGCGGCGAGCGCCAGCGTGTGGCGCTGGGCCGGGCCATGTTGCGGAACGCCCGGCTGGTGTTAATGGACGAGCCGCTGTCTAGCCTTGATGCACCGCTGCGTGCCCGCATGCGGCAGGAAATTCTCGAACTGCATCGCCGACAGGGCTGGACGACGGTGTATGTCACGCACGACCAGGCTGAGGCCTTATCCATGGCGGATCGCTTGGGCGTGCTGGTCGACGGGCAGCTCCAGCAGTTCGATGCGCCCCGTGCGCTGTACTCACGCCCTGCCTTGGTCAGTGTGGCGGCGTTTTTGGGCAACCCGGCCATGCAGTTGCTCCCCGCTGAATCTGCGGACGATCAGACCCGGCTGCTGGGGGCGGTCTGTCCAAGCGCGCCCCGGCAAGAGGGGCTGTTGGCCGGCGTTCGGGCCGAACAGCTCCATGTCAGCGGATCACGCTGGGCGCCCGCGCGGGCCGATGACTGGCGGGTGCCTGCCCAGGTTCTGCGTCTGGAGCATCTGGGTGATGTGCAATGGCTGCACCTGCAGGCCGGGGCGCAAACCGTCGTGGTCCGGGTGGAACCGGAGGCCGCGTTCGAGCTGGGGGCGACGGTCGAACTCGGATTATCGCCCGAGGCGATTCGCTGGTTTGACGCCAAGACGGGGCAGGCGTTGTGAAATCCGGAGCCTGGATGGCCGCCGCCGCGCTGATCGCAACCGGGCTGTTGATCTGGTTGCCCCTGCTGGCGACGCTGGGTCTCGGGTTTTTTCGCTATGACGCGCTGAACCCGCCTCAGTGGGTCGGCTGGGCGCATCTGGCCCGCTTGCTCGACGACCCCCTGTTTCTGACCGCGGCGAAGAACTCGGCCTGGCTGGTGCTGTTCGCCGTTCCGCTTCGGCTGGCGCTGGCGGTGGTCTTGGGCCTGGCGCTGGCCGGTCGCAGCCGGCTATCGAGCGCGGCGCTGGTGCCGGTGTTCACGCCTGTTGTGGTCCCGGAACTGGTCTGGGCGATGGCTTGGTTATGGATACTCAACCCGTTCTTCGGGCCGGCCGCCTGGCTGCTCAATAGCCTGGAATATGGCGGCGCGCAGTGGTTGCTCACGGTAGGTGGTGCCAGGACTGCGTTGGTGATTGTGCTGGCGTTTCTGATCGGCGAGCTGGTGCTGGTTCTCATGGCCACCCGCCGCCATGTGCCTGCGCAGCGCTACGAGTTATGTGCGGTAGAGGGGGGCGGCCGTTGGTTCGCTTTTTCCCGGGTGACCTGGCCTGCGTTGTGGCCGGTGGTGCTGCTGCTGGCCGCCCGCGACATCGTGCTGGTGCTGCAGCTGGCTTTTGTGCCGGCCTTGGTGGTGACCAAGACCGGGCCGCAATTCGCGACGCTGCTGTTGCCGCATTACATTTACCAGAACGCCTTTGAGTATCTGCGGTTCGGCTATGCCGCGGCCATGAGTGGTGTCCTGGTACTCACGGTGCTGGGCTTGCTGGCGGCCCAGTTCTGGCTGCTGAGGCGCTGGTTGCGGGCCGCGGCCTGAGGTGTCGGGCCAGCTGTGGTTTGCCGCTGCCGCCGGATTGCACTAGCGTCCCGACTCCATTTGCTGAGAGCCGTCCGGGGCGAGATGAAAACAAGAATTACCGAAATGTGCGGAATCCGGCACCCAATTATTCAGGGTGGCATGCACTTCGTCGGCTTTGCCGAGCTGGCCGCCGCGGTGTCCAACGCCGGCGGGCTGGGAATCATCACCGGGCTGACGCAGCGGACGCCGGCCGATCTCGCCAATGAGATCGCGCGTTGTCGCGATATGACCGACAAGCCGTTCGGCGTCAATCTGACCT
This sequence comes from Abyssibacter profundi, assembly GCF_003151135.1. NCBI lineage: Bacteria > Pseudomonadati > Pseudomonadota > Gammaproteobacteria > Chromatiales > Oceanococcaceae > Abyssibacter > Abyssibacter profundi. Next base: position 32,803 of record NZ_QEQK01000010.1, on the reverse strand, counting down.
TTCTGCCCATCGTCAACGCGCCCGACTACCCCGGGTACGTGCAGGCCATCATCGACGGTGGCGTGAAGGTCGTCGAGACTGCTGGGAACAACCCGGCCAAGTGGCTGCCCCTGCTGAAAGAGCACGACATCAAGGTCATCCACAAATGCACGACCGTGCGCCATGCGCTCAAGGCGCAGTCGATTGGCTGCGACGCCGTGTCGGTGGATGGTTTCGAGTGCGGCGGTCACCCGGGGGAGGACGACATCCCCAACATGATTCTGCTGCCGCGTGCGGCCGAGGAATTGGAGATTCCCTTTGTGGCGTCCGGCGGCATGGCCGATGCACGTTCGTTGGTGGCCTCGCTGGCTATGGGTGCCGAGGGTATGAACATGGGCACGCGGTTCATCGCCACCCAGGAGGCGCCGGTGCACGAGAACGTGAAGCAGGCGATTCTTGCGGCCACCGAGCTCGATACGCGGCTGGTCATGCGCCCGCTGCGTAACACCGAGCGAGTGCTCACCAATGCGGCCGTCGAGCGGTTGTTGGCCAAGGAGCGGGAGCTTGGTTCCGAGATCAGCTTTGATGACATCAAGGACGAAGTCGCGGGCGTCTACCCCAAGGTCATGCTCGACGGCGATATGGATGCTGGCGCTTGGTCCTGCGGCATGGTGGCGGGGCTGATCCACGACATCCCCACCGTGCAGGAACTGGTTGATCGCATCATGCGCGATGCCGAGACGCTGATTCGCCAACGGCTGACCGGACTGCTGGACAGCTAAGGCCTCAATCCGCGCTGCTCTGAGCGTTCAGGCCATTCGCGGCCAGTTGGCCAAGCGCCGCTGGCTGCGACCGGCCTCACCGTCACTGCCCCGCGCCCGGGCCAAGGCCCGGGCCAGCTCGCGGCGCGTGTCCCGCGGGTCGATCACGCGGTCGATCAGGTTGCGCTCGGCTGCGGGCCAAGGGGCATTGGCCCGGCTCATGTCCTCGATCATCTGTGCACGCAGTGCCTGTCCTTCCTCGTCGGGGAGGGCTGCGAGGCGTCGTCCGTGGGCCACGTTGACGGCAACCGCCGGGGCCATGAATGAGATGTCGGCACCGGGCCAGGCCAGCATGAGGTCATTGCCCATGTTGCCGCCGGACATATTGCAGTGGGCCATGCCGTAGGACTTGCGCACCACCAGGCTGACCCGGGGCACGCGGCTGTGATGCAGGGCCTCGATGAAGTTCATGATCTTGAGCGGCATCTGCCGTTCTTCGGCACGGCGCCCAACGAAGAAGCCCGGTGTGTCATGTAGGAACACCAGCGGGATGTGGAACGAATCGCAGAGACAGATGAAGCTGGTGGCTTTCTCACAGGCTCCTGGGCCCATGGCGCCGGCGGTCACCTTGGGATTGTTGGCCAGCAATCCGACGACATGGCCGTCGATGCGCGCCAACGCGGTGATCAGACTGCCGTCGTAGCTGGGTTTGAGTTCCAGCAGAGAACCCGTGTCGACCACCTGCTCCAGCAGCCGATGCATATCGTAGGGCTGGCGCGGGTCGGTGGGCACGATGTCCAGCAGCTCGGGTAGCGGCGTGTCCACCGGCTGGGAGGTCGGGGCCACGGGGGGCAGGTCGCGGGCGCTGGAGGGGAAATAACTCAGACAGTGTCGGGCCAGTTGCAGCGCGTGTTCATCGCTGTCGGCGAATAAATCGACCAGCCCGGTGGTGTGCGCGTGCAGCGCCGGGCCGCCCAGGGCCTCGGCCGTGGCCTGTTCGCCGGTCGCGATCTCGAGGATAGATGGGCCGCCGACGCACATGGCCGTGCCTTTGACCTGAATGACGATGTCGGACACAGACGCTGTCCAGGTCGGGCCGCCGTAGCACTCACCCATGATGAGTGTCAGCAAGGGGATGCTCCGGTCGCGCGGCGGCTGGTCGATGCGATAAACCATGCTCATCATGCCGTCCGAGCCCATGATGTCGGGGACACGGGCGCCGCCGGCGTCACCCAGGTGAATCATCGGATAGCCCTTGCGCTGCGCGTAGGCCATGAGCGCCATCTGCTTGCCCACCCCGATGCGACCGCCCGCGCCGGCCAGGACCGTCACGTCATCGGCGCTCACCGCCACGGTACGGTCGCCGATCTGGCCGTAGCCGCAGATCTTACCGTCGGCAGGGGTGCGGTCCCGGGCCTCGGGCAGGTCGCTGCGGGCCAGCAGGCCCAGTTCGTCGAAACTGTCGGGTTCCAGCAGGGTGGCGATGCGCTCGCGGGCCGTCAGGCGGCCCTTTGCATGCTGGCGCGCGATCCGGTCGGGGCCACCCATGGCCAGCGCATCGGCCTGCCGTGTTTCGAGTGCGTCCAGGCCATGCGAATCGGGAGGGGTCATCTGAATCCGGGTACGGAGGGGCTGATCGCATCAGCCTGCCTCGTGTACTGCGGTGTTTTCAACCAGTTGCCGGAATTCTCCGGTCGGCATGGGCTTGGCGAGTAGATAGCCTTGGATGTCGTCGCAGCCGAGCCCGACCAGCGTCTGAAACTGGGCCTCGGTCTCCACACCCTCGGCCACCGTGGTCAGGCCCAGGCTGCGGGCCAGTGCCACAATCGCACTACAAATCGACTGTTCCTGCCCGGCCTGGTCGACGCCTTGCACGAACTCGCGGTCGATTTTGACCGTGTCGATGGCAAACGATTTGAGGTGGGTCAGCGACGAGTAGCCTGTGCCGAAGTCATCCAGGGCGATGGAAAAACCCGCCTCTTTGAGCTCGCGCAGGGTGTCCCGTGTCTGCTCCACATCCGATAGCAGCGCCGATTCGGTCAGCTCCACTTCAATGCGCGCTGGGTCGATGCCTGCCGAAGCCGTGGCCTGCACCAGCGCCCGGACGGTATGCGCCTGATTGAGGTTGGCCGCAGACAGGTTGATTGCAATGCGCAGGGTCAGGAGTTTCGGGCTGTCCCAGGCTTTGAGCAGCGCGCAGGTCTTATGGATGACCCAGGCGTCCAGGTCCTGGATCAGGTCGGACTCCTCGGCCAGCGGTACAAACGTGGACGGCGGAATCCACCCGAGTTCACGGCTATTCCATCGCAGCAGGGCTTCGGCGCCGACGATTTGACGCGCCCGCGTGAATTTCGGCTGTAAATACAGTTCGAGTTCATCCTGGGTGATGGCCTGGCGCAGTCGCGTCTCCAGCAGCAGGCGGGATTCCAGGCGCGAGGTCATCTCGTCGTCGTAAATCGCCACCTGCCCGGGCTGCGGGCTGGAGTGTGCAGTGGCGGCCGTCACCGCGTAGTGCACCAGCGTGCCGATGTCCCGGGCGTGTTCCGGCGCACGTGCCACACCGATGGCTGCGGCAACCGAAACACGATGTTCGCCCACCACCAGTCCTTCGGACCAGCCCGCCTTGAGGCGTTCCGTCAATGCAGCGAGATCATCCTGCTCAGGTGCGATTCGCATGAAGATGACGAATTGGTCGGCGTCCAGGCGGGCGACATCTCCACGGCCAACGGCGTGCTCATGACTGTGGATGGCCCGGACCAACTGAGCGGCCAGGCTGCTCCACATATCGTTCGCCATGTCGTGTGGCAGGGACTGGCCGATTTGCTTGGGAATCGCGAACCGGATGCACAGGACCACCAGGTGATCGGTGCTTCCCTCGATTCGCCGCAATGCCTCGGCCCCGCGCTGCTCGAACAAATCCCGGTTGGGCAGGCCCGTAATACGGTCGTAATAGGCGAGTTGGTTGAGGCGGGCATCGCGCTCCTGAGCCCGAAAGCGCAGGCGCAGAAACAGCCAAAGCAACGAACCGGCCATGGCCACATACGCCAGCCACGCCCACCACGTGGCCCAGGGTGGGTGCCGGATCTCAATGGCGAGTTCATAGGGTGCTGACGCCCAGACCCGGTCGCTATTGGCCGCGCGAATTTTCAGTGTGTAACGCCCGGGGTCCAGGTTGGTGTACGTCGCCCGGTTGCGGGTGCTGGGCGTACTCCACTCCCGATCGAAACCCTCCAGTTTGACCGAGTAAATATTGCGCTCCGGGGCGGTGTAATCAGTCGCGGCGAACTCGAAGGCGAGGACGTCCTGGTCGTGATCGAGTTCGATGGCGCGGGTGAGGTAAGCCGGGCGGTCATTGGGCAGGGACTCGCCGAAAAGCAAAATATCGGTCAGCAGCACAGAGGGCGGGCGTCGATTCATCTGCAGGGCGGCGGGGTCAATCTTGTTGAATCCGCCGGGCCCACCGAAGTAGAGCGTGCCGTCTTCAGCACGGTGGTGTGCACCGAAGTTGAACTCATCGCTGAACGTGCCGTGACCCTGGTGAAAGATCCGCACATCTCGGGTCGCCGGGTGATAGCGCATGAGCCCATTACTGCTGCTCAGCCACAGATGCCCGTCGCTGTCGGGTTCAATCCCAAAGATCACATTGCTGGACAGGCCGTCAGCGGTGGTGATGAGATCGAAGCGGGGCGCTGCATCCTCAATGGAACGCCGTGACAGTCGGGCAAGCCCGCGCGCGGCTGTTCCCACCCAGACGTCCCCCTGCGTGTCGACGTGCAGGCTGTAGATTGAATCGGAGGGCAGTTGATGCGCCACATCGGGCCGCGCCCGATATCGGGTGACCTGGCCGGTGACGAGGTCCAGTGCTGTGAGTCCGTTGGCCTCGGTGCCAATCCAAAGTTCGCTGTCTTGCGCAACGGCCAAAGCCGTGGCCCGCACGTGTTCCATGCCGGCGAGTTCACCTTCAAAGCCGAGGCGTTCGATCGCCAGTGTTTGACTATCGATGCGGGCGACACCGCCGTTGAACGTGCCCGCCCACAATGTGCCCGCAGGCCCCTCGGCGAGTGACATGATGCCGGGGGCGCCGATGGCATCACGCTGCCAAGGCTCCGATGGTTTGCGTTTGGGTGCGACAGGGAGCGCGGTTAATGTCTTGTGGGACGGGTCGTAGCGCAGCAGCCCGGCCGACAGCGTGCCAATCCAGACGGTGCCGCTGGCATCCCGCTGCAGCGACATGACGCTGTCCTGCAACTGCGCGCGTTGCCCAGGCGGCAGGGCCGGACCGATCTCGCCCGATGCCGTGAGTTCCAGCAGGCCGGCGCCGATGGTGCCAATCCAGGTAGAGCCGTTCTCCCATTCAAGGAAGCTGTTGACATGCACGCCTGACAGTTCTTCAGGCGTGCGTGGTCCCATGGACCAGCTTCGCGGATTCCAGACGCCGACCCCGCCTCCGCGGGTACCGATCCAGATCAGACCCGAGGCATCCTGCATCAGGCTCATGACCAGATCATTTGGCAGGCTGAACGGATTGGCCGGCTCGTGGCGAATCTGTTGTGCGGTGCCATCGTTGCGAAGCAGCGTCACGCCGTTGTCGGTGCCCAGCCAGATACGCGAATCGGCGTCCTGCATCATCGCCCGCACGCGGTTGCCTGCCAGCTGGGGTTGGCTTGAGTCGGCGCTCGTCAGGTGTGTGAAACGGCCTGTGTTGGGGTCCAGCCGCGAGATGCCAGATTCGAAAGTCGCGACCCAGATCCGGCCCTGCAGGTCTTGCATCAGGGTGGAAATATTGTTGTCGATAGGCGCCTGTTCCGGCCTTGATTGCGGGCTCAGGACATAGCTGTTGAGTGTCGAGCGGTCGGCGCTGATCTGATGGACACCCTGCTCAGTGCCAATCCAGACGGACCCGTCGCGTGATCGCAATAACGAGGAAACTCGCCGCAGCCGCTCGCCGAGCGGTGAGGGCTGGTCATGCAGGTACTGGGCAAGGGTTTCTCCCTGCGTGCTGATGACGAGAACACCGGCCGTTCGGGTCGCAATCCAGACTTCGTCCTCTCCGGTCACGAGTAGGTCACTGACCCGCGTTCCGGTCAGCACCTTCCCGTTGAGTCCGCGCAGTGTGATGGGCTCGAACACATCGCGCTGGCGGTTCCATCGGATAAGGCCTGCGTCGTCGGTGCCGAGCCAGAGGTTCCCGTCTGCGTCTTCTTCAATGGCCCAGATGTAGTCGCTGCCGAGGCCGCCTTCGTCGCCGGGTGTGCGGTAGTACGTCTTGATGGTTCGCCCGTCGTAGCGGTTTAAACCATTCTCCGTGGCCAGCCAGACAAACCCGAAACCGTCCTGATGCATGTCCAGCACGGTGCTTTGGCTCAGGCCATCTGACAGGCTAACCCGATCAAATGCCAGTGGGTTGACCGGCGCCCCATAGGCGAGTGGAGATGCCAGACCGGCACATGCGGCCAGCAGTGCGCAGCCCAGTCGGTGAAGTCGGCCAAGTCGTGTGGGTCGAGCCATGGGGAAAGTATGCCGCGTTCGGTGTGAGGAAACTGCAATCCACCGTTGGTCGCCTGATCAGCCCCGTTCCGGGAGGCGGAGGGGTGAAAGATCGTATCTCTTACGATTGTGCAGGCTATGTTGTGAACGTACGATTTTGACTGAAAGCAATAAGGTTCGCCCAAGGCAGGCGCGGACCATCATATTTTCTGGGGCTCAAGGATTGGCCGCCTCACACAGGCCAAATCATCATGAAATTTTTCATTTGGATAACAGGTGCCGCGCTTGCGGCGTCAATGGGATTCATGTCCCTCTCGCAAGAGCGGGCGGACCGTACCGTGGAGGGGGCGCAGGTGGAGCCCGCTGCTCAGTACATCGTGCAGGCGAGTAGTGCAGAGGTTGCCCAGGCACTGATTTTGCGGGTGGGCGGCGAGCTCATAAGCGAATTGGCCGCGATTCGTGCAGTGAGTGCGCGACTCACGGACGGGCAGTTAAAAGGTGTACGCCGGCACGAGGGTGTCCGGGTTTACGCCGATCAGCCGGTTAAGGTCAGCGGCCGGACGCCCGAGACATTTTTTGGTGAGTGGGTGGGTGCCGATGTGCTCCACGCCAGTGGCATCGACGGTCGTGGTGTCGGCGTTGCGGTCATTGATACCGGCTTATGGCAGAAGGTGGCCAAAGAAATCGACGTCTCCGAGGGCGTGAGCACTGAGGGTCTGTACACCGGCGGAGAACCGATCAGCTTTGACGGAGAGCAGGTGGCCGATGACAGCGGTCACGGTACCCATGTGACATCCGTGATCGCCGGCCGGGAGCTTAGCCCGTCTGGCGCTTACGAAGGTGTGGCGCCCGGTGCGGACGTGTATGTCGTCAAGGCATTCGATAGCAACGGCGAAGCGTCGTACATCGATGTGCTGGAGGGCATTCAATGGGTGCTGGACCAGCGCGAACGCCTGAACATTCGCGTTCTGAATCTTTCATTCAGCGCCGAAGCACTGTCGGCGTACTGGGATGACCCGCTGAACCAGGCCGTGATGCGGGCCTGGCAGGACGGATTGGTGGTCGTCACTTCGGCTGGCAACACCGGGCCGGAGCCGTTTTCGGTGGGCGTCCCTGGGAACGTCCCCTACGTGGTGACGGTGGGGTCGGTAGACGACAACTACACGCCGGAAGACCACACGGACGACTTCGTCTCGTCGTTTTCTGCGAGCGGTCCCACCTACGAGGGATTCGTCAAGCCGGAGATGGTCGCACCGGGCGGGCATATCACCGCCCATATGAATCCGAATGGTGAGCTGGCGAAGAACTATTCCGAGTATATGGACCGCCAGGGTCTGTATTTCACCATGTCGGGCACGTCGCAGTCGGCCGCTGTGGTCTCGGGTGTGGCCGCTTTGCTGCTTCAAGCCGAACCCGGACTGACTCCGGATGAAGTGAAGTGCCGACTGATTAACGCATCCAAGCCGGTCGTCACAGAGACTGGCGAACTGCTTTATTCCTTCTTCCAGCAGGGCGCCGGGGTGATCTACGCGCCGCATGCGGTCTACAGCGCGATGTCTGGTTGCGCGAACAGAGGTCTGAATATCGCCCGAGACCTGGCGGGTGAAGAGCACTATCTGGGGCCGGCCGCCCAGGACGAGGACGGCGAATTCTTCCTGCGTGACCCCCAGACCGGTGAGGCTGTCGACCAGGATGGGTCGCGCTGGGACGGCCTGTACTCGTTGGTGGGTGGGTACACCTGGGGTGGAGCCGGTAGTGGCGGTACCACGGCGGATGGTTACACCTGGGGCGGCGCCGGCAGCGGTGGCACGACGGCGGATGGCTATACCTGGGGTGGCGCTGGCAGCGGTGGCACGACGGCGGATGGCTACACCTGGGGTGGAGCCGGCAGCGGTGGCACAACGGCAGATGGCTACACCTGGGGTGGCGCTGGCAGCGGTGGCACAACGGCAGATGGCTACACCTGGGGTGGCGCCGGCAGTGGCGGCACCACGGCGGATGGTTACACCTGGGGCGGCGCCGGCAGCGGCGGTACCACGGTCGATGGCTATACCTGGGGCGGTGCCGGCAGTGGCGGCACGACGCTGGACAGCCTGCTGCCCGAGTTGGACACCATCGACTTGCAGGTGAACCGGTGGGTTTACCCGGACCCTCCGCAGGTGAATGGCAAAGGGGGAAAGCCCGAGTAGTGCCATCCCGACAGTTTGACTAGACGTTCACGCCCGAACTCGTAGTGTCGAGTTCGGGCGTTTTCGTTTCTGCGGCCGGGTCACGGTCGCAGGTCGCTGATCAGCGCTGGAAGGGGGTACTGGGGATGGTCGACGGGCATCAGTGGATTGCCTCGATGTACGCCAGGGTGGCGGATACGCCGCCGGGGCGTTTGGCAAGCGGGCTGGCCGATGCGCTGAATCAGCGCTGGGGCGTTCGTGCCTTGCAGTGGGTTTGTCTGGAACCGAATGCGCAAGCAGACCGCCGCCAGATTCTGGTGGATCAGCTGCCGGCCGAACTACCGGCTGAAGGCGTGATCAAGCGGGTGGTCGAGGCCCCGGCAGATCGTGATCTGCACGAGTTCTGTTTGCTCCAGGAAGCAGCAGGCGCTGCCCGGGCGGATGAGTTGGACGCCGCCTTGCTGCACGCCGCCAATGCCTGGTCGATCTGCAATCGCTATGCGCGTCGAGGCGTCGGGGCACCGTCGTCCGTTGTGGAGGCGGCGCCAGACACCGGTCGGGCTACGGTGGATGGCGAGGGCCGTATCCTGTGGGCGAACCCGCGTTTCACAGCCCTGATCACGGACCGGCTGGATGCGGGGCACGCGCTGGAGTCGCTGCCGTTTCAGCTCCGCTGGTCCCCCCGGGTGGCCGCCGGCGGCATCATCTGGCGTGGGCTGCATTTCCAGGTGCGGCGGAACCACGACGACTTTGATTTGACCGTGCGAGAGGCCCGTCAGGATATGCCGGCGATCACCGAACGCGAGTGGGCGGTGGTTCGTGAGCTGTGCGCCGGAAAGACCTACCGCCAGATCGGCGAGACGCTGCATATGGCGCCGACAACGGCGTCCTCTCACACCTATAAATTAATGGACAAGCTCGGTCTGCGGCGTAAGCACGAGCTAATCCAGTGGTGCCAACGTCAGGCGGTCCGCGTGCGCTAATTCAGTTGTCAGCGATCGCTCAGCTGGCCGGTTCATGCTGGTCGCTCCTGAGAGACTGGAGAGCGCAGATGGACCCACTCAAGCTGATCGTTCTGGTGGTGATGGCCGTTGCCGCCCTTTCTTCAACCGCCGAGGCGCAGGCCCCCCGCGAGCAGGCCTTGCTGGATGCGGTGGATCGAGCCGATGCCAAGCGCGGTCGCCACGCCGAAGAATCGAAGCATGGGCGTGGCCGCGACCACGCGCCGCCGGGGTACCACCGGCGCGGCCGACCCGATCACCGCAGAGGCCACCGTCCGAGGCGGCATGACCCGTGGTATGGGCGTCACCATCGACACCCTCGTGACCGGCGTTGGATTAGCGAGTACGAGGCCCGACGCCTGGCGGCGCAGCACTACGCGCTGGGCATTCGCAGCGCGCACTTCCACGACGGCCTGTGGACGCTGATCGGTCATCGCCACGGTCATGGATCGATTCGGGTTGTGCTGGACGCATTCTCGGGGCAGGTTGTTGGCTACTTTCCGCTGCATCCCCACCGAGGCTGGCGTTGGTAGCGAACAAATCGATTCGTTGGTTGTTATGCGCCGGGTTGCTGGCAGCGTCTGTGGGGCCGGCCATGGCACGGCCGATAGGCGACCCCTTACAACACCGGGTGCGCGATGGCTGGAGCACCCAGGCGGTTTCGCGGGCTATGTCCGAGATACAGGCGCGGCATGGCGGGTCCATGCTGCGCCAGCAACCCAGCGGCGACACTTTGCTGGTGCAATGGAAGACCCGGGCCGGTGTGCAGGTCTTTGTGATCGAACCCGACAGCGGTCGGTGGTACCCCGCAAGGCGGCGTGATGCGCGTTCTGGTCGTTGACGATGATCCGGCCTTGCGGTCCGGGTTATGCGAACAGCTGCAGGCGGCGGGGCTGGATGCGGAATCGGCGGCACGGGCCGACGAGGCGGACACCTGGGTGCGTACGACCCGGTTTGCCGCTGTGGTACTGGATCTCGGGTTACCGGATGGCGATGGGCTGGATCTGATTCGCCAGTGGCGCCACCGGGGGATCGACACGCCCGTGCTCGTGCTGTCGGCTCGTGGAACACCCGATGAGCGGGCGGACGGACTGGAAGCCGGAGCAAATGACTATCTCGGCAAGCCATTTCATGGCCGTGAACTGCTGGCGCGTCTGCGACGACTGATGCAGGGCAACGCATCGCTGCGCGAACCCTTACGCCTGGGCCCTGATGGCTCGGTGCGATTCGACCTGGTTGACGAGTCGGTCGAGCGCGAAGGTGAGCAACTGGCCTTGTCGCCGACCCTGCGCAGGGTGCTCGGTGTGCTGGTTGCCGCGCGGGGGCGCGCCGTGAGCAAGGCCCATTTGATGGACCAGGTCCGTGATCTGGAAGCGGTGGCGTCGGACAACGCCGTGGAGCAATGGATTCGTCGTCTGCGTCAGCGACTGGGAGCGGCGCTGATTGTGACGGTGCCCGGCCAGGGTTACGCGGTGACGCTGTTCCGTCGGTCGCCATGATGCAGTCGCTACGATGGCGGCTGGGTGGCGCCGTGGCGGTGGCCGTGGGCGTGGTGCTGTTACTCGCCGGGTTCTGGCTGGCCGGGCAGCTGCGCGCTGCCATGGAACAGGCCGCCAGGACCCGGTTGCAAGCCACAGCAGAGCACCTGTCTGCGTTCCTGCCTTTTGAGTCTCCAGAGCAGTGGTCACAGGGCGAGTATGCCCAGCCTTACTCCGGTCATTACTGGGTGTTGGTTGCCTGGCCGGCCGGGCAGGTGCCTGCGCAGTACGCGCGCTCTGCATCCTTGACCGACTTCCCGCTGCTGGATGGCGCTGTTAAGGCATTTGAGCACGGCGGACAACCGCAGTTGTGGCGTCAGCAGGGCCCGCTGGATCAGGACCTGATCTCCGTCCTGGTACCGCTGCCTGTCGGGCCGGAGCCGGGTCGATTCATGATGTTGATTGCCGCACCCGCTGAGCCGCTGGATACGCAAACCCGCCATGTCATCGGGGCGCTCTGGCGCGGCGGCGTCATCATCTGGTTGCTCAGTATCGTGACGGCCGGGCTGGCGATTGCCGCCGCGGCCCGGCCCATCCATTTGCTGCAGCGGCAATTGGAGGATCTGGATCAGGCGCGCCGGCAACGGCTGGATGCGGCGGTGCCTCTGGAATTTCAGGGTCTCGTACGAGGCTTTAACAGCGTGCTGGATCAGCATGCTCGAACGGTGGCGCGGCACCGCGATGCGGTCGCCCGGTTGGCTCACGAACTCAAGACTCCGCTGGCCGCACTGCAGCAGGATGCCGAGGCCGCCGACACCGTGCCTGCCCGCACCGTACTAGCCCGTGTGCGTCGCATGCTGCCGCCCATAGAGCAGGAGGTGGCCAAGGCGCGCATCCATGGCCCGACCCCCGGGCTGGAGCCTGTGTTGCTGGCTGAGCAGATCCGGCGAGCGGTACAGGTGTGCTGCGTGGATCACGCCATCACGCCGGCAGACATCGAGCTGCGCGTACCCGACAGGTTACGCGTGCCGATCGAGGCGAGGGACCTGTACGCGGTGGTCTGGAACCTGATTGACAACGCCTTGCGCCACGGCGGGTTGCCTGTGCGCGTGCAAGCGGAGGCCGCGGGTTTCGAGGTGCATGATGCGGGCACCGCAAGCCAGCCGGCGTCCTCCAGCGGCCTGGGCCTTGGACTGGTCGAGACCGTGCTGGAGACCTATGGCTGGCACTATGAGATCCGCAGTAGCGAGCTGGGCGGACGCTGTGTCCGGGTGAGTCCCCGGAGCCAGAATGCCCCGACCGCCTGAGGCGGCCGGGGCGGGTCATTACACCAGGTGATGCTGTGGCCGGCGGCGACGCCAGAGGCCGCCAGCGAGCATCATCAGCAACCCAAGCGGCAGGACTGCGCCGCCCGCGCCAGTCCCCGTGCCCGGGGTGGACGGGCCGGGCGTGACCGGTGGTGTCGTCGCGTTGTCGAAGTTGAACAGCTGCACGCCGCGGCCGAAGGTGGCGGCGAAGAGCTTGCTGTCATCACCGGGCTGCAACACCAGCTGGTTGATGGGCACGTTCGGCAGGTCGCCCAGCGGTGCCCACTCCGTTCCATCCAGGTCGCTGGAGATGAACACGCCGATGTCGGTGCCCACGATCAGCTGTTCGCCCCGCTTGATGATGGCGGTGGTCACCACATCCGGAAGGTTGCCGGAAATGTCGACGAAGCTCTCGCCGGCATCCGTGGACTTGAACACATGGCCGGCACCGATGTTGGTGTTCTCGTCCAGGTAGCCGCCTTCACCGAGCCATCGGGCCGTGGAGTAGCCGCCCAGCGCCGCGTAGACCGTTTGCGGGTCTTCGGGGTCGATCTCCAGGCCATAGATGAAGCGGTTGGGCAGGCCCGCTGCCGTGGCGTGGTGCCAGCCATCTGACGTGCCGGCCTGTGGCGGCAGGTCGCCGCCCACATTGGTGGCAATGCCCGAATCGAACTGCGCGTTGCCGTCTAGCACCGAGCAGCTGCCGCAGTAGGCGACGTAGGCGGCATCGCCCTCCAGATCCAACGAACGATGGCGAGACTGGTAGGGCAGGCCTGTGACCGGGCTGACGCCCAGATCGAACACGTTGACCCAGTTGGTTTCGGTCGTGGCGTCCGTGGTTTCCGCCACCATGGTGCCTGCGGCAATCATGTGGTCCGCATTCTGCGGATCCATGAAGAAGGGCCCCAGGAAGTGCGCCGTGCCCACTTCGGCTTCACCCGGATCGGCAAAGCTGAAGGTTTCGCCGCCGTCATTGGTGCGGTTGATGGACAAGCCAGGCGTTTGCACGAACGCCGTTTGCGAGTCATCCGGGTCCACCGCGGTCCACATGCCGTCGCCGATGTAAATGCGGACCTGTCGGCGGGTGTCGGGCTCGATCTTGCCGGAGGCGTTGTCCTGCAGGCCGTAGTAGACCGTGCCGTCCTTGGCCACGCTGATGCCGTAGTTCATCAGTGTGTAAAAGCCTTCGTTGGCGCCATCTTCCCAGCGGGCATTGCTGAACGGCTGAGTGATCGGATCAGCCGAGTACTGCTTGTAGACGCCGCCGTCGCCACCGGCGAACAGCCACACGCCACCGTTGACCTCATCCGGGATGTAAAAGCCGACATGCTGATCGGGGTGGGTGGTGGTGCCGTTAATAATGCCGTCGTACGTCGGGCAGATCGGCGTGCCGACACCCCCCACATTGCCAATGAGGAACAGGCAGGTGTTGCCGGCGAAGTAGGTGCCGACCACGCCGAAGTCCAGCGGGTTGAGCTGCTGCGTGATGCCATTGATGGGGACGATGCCCGATGACTCGGTCTGCCAGATTTCTTCCAGCCCGAAGGTCAGGCGGGTGGGCGCACCCGTCAGCGGGTCGGTTGCGGTCGGGTCCGGTGCAATCCACAGGTCATACCAGGCCTGGATGCCCGGGCCGACGCCCAGTGCTGCGGCCGCAGCCAGCGATGAACCACCGACCAACCCGCTGGTGAGAATCTCCAGTTCATCGGCCAGCTGCGTCCAGCTTTCGCCAAAGTCGGTGGACACATAAATGCCGTTGAGCGCCGTGCTGCTCAGCGCGCCGGTGTCCTCGACCAGCTCGCAGACGAACTGCGGGTCGCCGGCTGGCAGCTGTTCGCAGGGCAGATCGGGCACTTCGATGCCGCCGCCGATCAGCGAGTCGATATAGGCCACGCCCCCGTTGAGCAGCGCGGCATCCTGGACGATGGCGTAGACGATGTTGTGGTCTTGGTCTTCGCCGCTGGCGATCCCGAACTCCACGCGCCCGATCTTCTCGAACGGCGCAAAGCCGGCCGGGGCCCCGCTGCCGTCATCGATGCGGGCAAAGCTGCCGGCCTCGCCTGTTTGCGATAGGTACAGCCCGTTGCCTGGCGACTGGGGCGTGCCGTCGGCATAGGGCAGGTTGCCCGAGCGATAGCCCACGGCGGCCAGTACCGGGCAGCCGGCCGGGTCACAGGTTTCCTCGGTGGCACCGCCGGGGATCTTCACGACCACATCGGTCACAACATTCGCGAGCTGGCAGGGGCCGGTGAAGTCTTCATTGCCCGCGCATTCGGGGGACACTGGGAGTGCAACATTGGTGAACGTTGCGCCCGCGTCATCGGAGCGGAACAAGCCACCATGGGTGCCGGCGTAGATGATGTTCGGGTTCGACGGGTCGACCGTGATGCGGGACCCCCCGACGCCATCGGGCAGGCCAACGGATTGCTGCCAGGTCTCACCCAAGTCATCGGTGTACAGCGCGCCCAGGCCGACATAGGTATTGCCGCCCTGTACATGCTCACCGGTGAGCACGATCAGCCGGCCGCCCTGAGCGGTCGTCCAGGTCAGCGAGCTGTTGACCAGCGTCGGCAGGTTGTCGCCAATGGGGTACCAAGCATCGCCCAGCGTGCCGACATCGCCGTCAACAGCATCCGAAGCCCAGACACCGCCGGTGCCAACGGAGGCGAACAGGCGCATGGCCTCGGGGTCGTAGGCGAAATCGTCGACACGCCCCGCCACGACGGGTATGCCGTCGTTCGAGCCGTCGGGGAATTGCTCATCAGAGACCTGCGGTCCGATGCCGTACTCCTCCCACTCGCCCTGCGCGTTAGGTACCGCCTTTTGCTGCGTGAGCAGGGCGGCTTTTTGCTCGACGGCCTTGCGGAAGGCCTGGCCGGGATGGCCGGAGGCCTGCAGCTTGGCCTGGCTCCACTGGTCGATCTCGGTCAGAGATTCCGGCAGCCGGCGGTTGGCACAGGTCTGCTCGCCAAACCGGTCATGCAGCCGCTGGGCTGCGGCGTCGCTCAGTCCGGGGTTGAACTCCCGTGCAAATGCCACGGGATCGACCCAGTCATAGCCCGGCGGGCAGGCGTCGGCGGCCAAGGCGGCATCGCCGGATTCAAAAGGATGGATGACAGCCACTGAAACGACTGCCGCAATGGCTGCTGTGCAGCCCAGGCCAAGATAGGAAGCTCGCATAATTAGTCTGGCGGTTGATCGGCACGTTGCGTGCCGAGAAATCAGGATGCGTCAAACGCCCCACGCGTTTAACGCAAACTTTACGCGCAAGCTCCGGGCCTGAACGGCTGTCTCATCGGGAAAATCGTGGTCGCTTCGTCCCAGGTGGGAAAGCGAATCCATAGTTGACTAGGTTGTAGCCGAAATGCCGTCGCTGAGGTCAATCAACTTGCCCAGCTCAGCGAGGTAGAGCCCGAGTCGGGCTTGGTCTCGCCCTCGAAGCTGCGCCAGCAGTCGGCCGTATTGTTGGAGCTGGCCGGTGTACTGAGCGATGGCGTGCGCCTGGTATTGCTTGCGGGCTGTCGGGTCGACAATCGGATGGCGCGTGGTCTTGTAGTCGATGACCCAGAGCTCCCCGGTCGCGGTCTCGAAACAGCGGTCAATCACCGCCGAGACCCACTGCCCGTCGACCCAGCCGGAGATGGCGTACTCGCTGGCATGCCATGGGTGCTCACCCAGCATCCAGGCCGCACAGTCGGTCGCTAGGGTGCGCTCGATCAGGTCGCTGACTCGCGTTGTTGCGATGTCGATTTGATCTTCGGGCATGCCCATGCGCCGAAAGCCCGCGCGCATGGGCGTCTGGCGTGTCCGTCCAGCATCGGACCATTGTTCGATACCGTCGACGATGACGCGTTCCATGGCCTCGTGAAACATGTTGCCGATGAGCGTGGCCTGCAGGTCACCAACGCCGGTGATGGCATCTGGCTCCAGGACCTGCTCGCTGGGCTTGAGCGTCCGGCGTTCAGCCGGTGACCACAGCGGTGGCGGTAAGGGCGCCGACCAGTCGCTGGGCAGTCTGGCCAAGGTCGGGAGCGTGCCGGCCGAGTCCGTGGCGGTGTCCGGCGTCTCGGCGGGCTCTTCCGGCTCCAGTGGTTCGAATGTGGGGGCGAGCACCGGCCATAGCCGGGCCGCAATCGATCGGGCGCGTGGTTTGAACTGGCCACGCGAATCCGTCCCGACCCCTGCGACCAGGTGGAGCGACTCCTGCGCCCGGGTGACCGCAACGTAGAGCAGGCGCATGGCCTCTGCTTCACCGGCATCGCTGGAGAGGCTGTGGAGAAAATCGTACTGGGCGTGGCCCGGCAGCTGCTCATCTTCGGGGCGCGGAATCAGCAGAACGCCATCATCCACGCTGCGGAGGTGTAGCAGCGGGCGGTCTGACCCGCGCGGTGGCCGCCCGCAGCCCACCAGCACGACATGTTCGTATTGCAGTCCCTTGGATTTGTGGATGGTTAGTGCCTCGATCCGGCCCCGGCCGGCGCCTCGGTATAACTGCGCGAGTTGACGCTCGAAGCCCGCCCAGTCATCAAGCTCTCCCCCTCGACAGCATTGTCGGAGCAGCCGGAACAGCCGACGAATGGCATCGAAGTCCTCGCCGGAGACACAGGCCGGGCCCGACAGGGCCGTCCACAAGGCATCGGCCGCGTCGGCAAGATCCGCACGGCGAGATTCGGCCAGTGTCAGCGCGAGCCGCAGGCGCTCCAGGCGTCGCCGGGCGTCTTCGGACAAGGCCTCGGGGAGCGGCGCTCTGAGGCGATCCGGCCAGCTTGCCCCGACCCGGCCGCGTGATAGGACGACCAGGTCTGCCCACTGGAGTCCCACGAATGGTGCTCGCAGCAGCGCGGTCCAGGCCAGGCGGTCTTCTGGGTGACGGAGCGCTCGGATGAGCTGTACGACATCGCGCACGTCGGGTCGATCAGCCAGGGGATCGATGTCCACGGCCTGGACGGGTTCGTCCAGGCGTGCTCGCAGGGCATCCAATACCGGTGTGAGTTGCGGGCGGGTGGCCGCGAGGATGGCAATGCGCTCATTGTTCGGTGTGCTGTGGGCCAGCGCGACGATGGTGTCAACAGCGGCGTTGACCTCGTCGTCGCGCGCAGCACTGGGCACGGCAATGATTTGAACACCGGTTGCGCTGCCGTTTGTCCGGCCAGGTGTGCAGGGCGCATAGGTGACGGTGCCGATGGTGCGGTCTGACCGGTCGGGAAAGAGTCGGCCGAGCTGGCCGTTGAACCAATCGATGAGCGCCGGGGTGCTGCGGAAATTGGCGCTGAGTTGCTCGACGTGCAGCGTCAGCGCGCCGAGCTGGCCTGTCTCGATCAAGCCGACGAACAGCCGGACATCCGCCTTGCGAAAGGCGTAAATCGATTGTTGCGGATCCCCGACCAGGAACAACGAACGGCCATCACCGGGCTGCCAGTTGGCGGTGAGCTCGCGGAGCAGGCGAATCTGCGATTCGCTGGTGTCCTGCATTTCGTCGACCAACAGGTGACGGATCTGGGCGTCGGTGCGGGCGATGGCTTCGCTACCACCTTCGCCGCTGGCCGCGGTAATGGCAGCCAGTGCCACCTCGGTGAAGTCGGCCTCGCTGCGGCTGGCAAACTGCAGTCGTAACTGCGCGTAGGCCAAGCGCAGCACACGCCCGAGGGCCGCCCGTAATGTTCGGCTGTCTTCGGGCAGTGACGGCTCGGGGAGCCGGCGCACGCGATCCAGCAGGCCGCGCAAGGCGTCGCTGTGGGCGCTGGACGCCAAGACCTGCAGCGTGTCGACAAAGGCATCCTTGGCGGCGCGATCCGAGGTCGGGAAGCCCAGCGTTCGGTTGGCGGTGCGGCGCCATTCGCCCTGCCCCGTTAGCAGCAGGTGCGCGACAAATCGCCAAGCCGGTAGCTGGTCGGGGTCTTCGGCCGGCCAGGCGCCGAGATCCAGCTCCGCATGTTGGTCCGGGTCGGGCCAGTGCGTTCGGGCGTGTGCGGCTGCATCGGCAATAGCAACCTGCGCGCCTGGAGGCAAGGCGGCGGCGGTCCGGCGCAGATGATGGCGCACCAAGCTGTGCAGGAGCTGGCGATCAGCGGTGCCCTCCGCGTCCAGCAGCGCATCCAGATGCTCGATCCACTGGTCGCGCTGGGCGAGCAACCCGGTGAGTGCCGGCAGCAGCTGGTCGAGCCGATTATCGGCCCAGGCCAGAACCCGTTGAATGGCCTGTCGGTCTGCCGCCTCTGTGGCGCCGTGGGCCTCGTCCTCGAAGACCGCCAGGACGGCGTCGGTATAAAGCGCCTGTGGGTCCTGGGTGATGGCCATGGGGCCACCGAAGCCGGAGAGGATGGGCAGTCTGACCGCCAGCGTTTGATTGAACGCATCAATGGTCATGGCCTGCAGGCGGTCCGGGTGGCGGCGCAGGGCCCAGCCCTTGGCCCGGTCCTGATCGAGAACGGCCCCGGCATCGGCGTAGAGGCCTTGCAGAAAGGGCTTGTCCGGCACGGGGCCCTCGGCCAACTCCAGCGCCTCGACGATCCGCAGCCGGATCTCGGCGGCGGCCTTGTTGGTAAAGGTGATGCAAACCACCGCTTCCGGAGTGTCGACGCTGGCCAGGGCGCGCAGCGCACGGCGGACGAGCAGGCCGGTTTTGCCGGATCCCGCGGGGGCGATGGTGATGACGTGGCGGTCCAGGCGCAGTGCACGGTCACGGGCCTGCTGATCAGCCGGCGTACTCATGAGGAGGCATCCGTCTCGTCGTGTATTGCCTCGTCCCGGACCAGGACGGCCAACGGGGAGTCCTTGAGGCTGCCGGGCGTGTAGTCAGCTTGCCCGGACAGAAAGGCCTGGGTCAGCCAGCGCAGGCGCGCATGGGTCTGGGTGAGCAGCTCGTCAAAATCGGACTGGCCACGTGGTGTGGGGTCGCCGTCGATCAGGCGGGCGGCCCAGTTGGTCGCCGATGCCAATCTGCGCCGGTAGGCATGCACATGGGCAAAGGCAATCCCGTCGGCGCGGTCGATATGCAGTGCGGCCAGCGCTTCCGGTGTTGCATAAAGCGGGAGCTGGGGTTCGTTCAGGCGGTCGGCTTGCCAGCCACCGGGTTTGACGTCCTTGCCGGTCTTGTAGTCGATGATGAGCAGGCGTTCGCCGTCACGGCTGAGTACGCGGTCCAGCCGATCCACCCGCAGGCTCAACGGCAGGCCTTCGAAGACCAGCTCGGCGCTGCGCTCATGTGCCAGGACCGTGAACGGTTCGCTGCGTCGTTGTTCGTGCAGCATCCAGGCGATCACCAGCCGACCGATGCGTGCACGCTCCGCCTCGATGACGAACCGGGGAAATCGCGACTGCGGCATGGTGTCCGGCAGATGCGAATCCAGAGCACTGGCGACCCGCTCGCGAATCGCCGCCTCGTCCAAGGCCTGGAGCCGTTGCGAATCGCCCAGCTGCTCCCAGACGGCGGCGAGCACGGCATGAATGAGCTGCCCTTGGAGCAGGGGGCTGAGTCCGTGGCCCGGCTCGTCGAGTGGTTCGGCCCCGATACGGTACTGCGCCATGGCTGCGAACAGCGATTGTGCGCAGGCCTTGAGCAGGCCTGTGCCGCCACGGATGCCCTCGGCCAGCGGATCTTCGACGGCGGGAAGTGCGGGTTCCGGCTGCATGTCCAGCGGTGCCGATGCAGTATGTGCTTGCTGCGAGGCCGTGGCCGCTGTCCACTCGACTGGCGGGTCGATGAGCTGCGTCGGACGTCGTTCGGCGCCCGTATCATCAAGGTCGGCAACGCTGAGGGTGAGCGACTGTGTGTCCTCTCCCCAGGCGCGGGTGAGGGCTGTGGCCGCCGCCAGCTGAGTCGTGGGCGTGGCGCCTGGGACCTGGGCCTCACCCAGCAACTCACGGGCGATAAAGGGCTGATTGAGTCGCCGTCCGAGCACGCCCGCCTCGTCGGCGCCAAGGATCCAGCGGTGATCCGCAGGTAGCTCAGCAGCCGCGGCGAAATCGCAGATTACGATGGGCTGCAAGGCCTCGACGCGCGGCGCGAACCGCCGGGCGCGGAGACATTCCCGCAGCCAGCTGACCGCCGCAGTCTGGCTAATCGCGCCCAGTGCGCGATCGAGCACGGCCAGCTGTTGCAGCGCCTCGCGCACCGCTTCTGCACTCTGCCAGGCTGCAGATGCCTGATCGGGCGCCGCGCCCCAGCCGAGGGCCTCCAGACGACGCTGGAAGTGCCGGACCCATTCGCCCGGCGATGCCTGTCGCGGCTCGTCCGCCACTACGCCCCTGAGTTGTTGCCAGCAGGCGGGGGCATCCGGACCGGACTGGGTGACCAGGTCTTGCAGGTGAATGCGTGGCGCACAGCGTTCACGCAGGCGGCGCTCCAGGCGGGCGCAGTCAAGGCGCCTCTCCGCCGACCACAGCGCGCCCGAGAGCAGCAGCCGCGACAGCTGACTCAAGCTGTTATCCCATAGGCGCAGCGAGAGAATGTCGAGCGCTGCCGCCGCCCAGGGATTGTCGGCCAGCTGCGGTGGCTGATCGGTTCGCCAGGCCGGGGGAACGCGGTGTGCGGCGGTGATGCCCAACGTCGTTTGCAGTGCATCGTTGAGCGCCACGCGCTCGGTATCCGGATTCGCGACCGCGATGACCAATCGGGGCGGCGTTGCGGCGGCATCCAGATCTCGCAGCTGTGCCGCCATGGCCTGCGCACAGGCGATGCGTTCCTGCTGGGCATCGGCAAAGCGACGGGCCTCGGGTGGCGGACAAGCGCCCCCCGTTGGTGCGGACTCGATGTGTGTGCCGGCCTGGGCCAGGGCATCGAGGGCCTGTTGCTGGGCCGGCGAAAGTCGGTAGGCGCTGGACAGGTCTAATCGCAGCGTGGCGGGTGCCTGGATCGCGCCGGCCTGCAAGCGTTGAACAAAGGCCTGAGGCAGCGCCGCCTGTGTGAGTTCGCCACGTGCTTGCCGTTCGCTGGCTAGCGCGCGGTGCCAGCGCTGAAAGGCGGCCTGCTCCGGGGTCCAGGCCGGTGCCTGGTCGAGGTTGAGGTGGTAGCTGGCGACCAGACGATCCGCCGCGCGCAGCTGGCGCGCGATACTGCGCGAGGACAGCAGTTGCTCGCCCAGCGGGTCGGCTTCAACACAGGCCATCCACTGCGCCAGCTCTTGCACCGGATGCAAGACCTGCTCGTCCGGCCAGCTGGCCGCCCAGGTATCCGAGAGCCAGCGATCCAGCGACAAAATCTGCGGGGATTCCCAGACCGACTGCCCGGCATCGCGTGCGGCGAGCGCCGCCTGTGTCCGACGAATGCGGGCGCGGGATTCAGTAGACGTAAGCGTTAGCACGCGGAAGACTCGACACGCATGTGGCGCAGTGTACGTCAGCGGAAGCGGGAGCCGGTGTTCTGGGGGCTGCCCCAAAAAAGATGGCCCGGTGCAAGCACCGGGCCGAGTACGAAGGCAATGAACGTGAGGGACGACTGGGGAACCATCACTTCACGTCGGCATCCAGCCAGCGGCTCTTGGCCAACCGCTCAAACCAGGCGTTCCTTGCCCGGCGACCTTCGAAATTGGAACCTTGCTAGGTTCGAAATCACCATCCTTGCTCGCGCCCGTTCTAACCATCCCTGGACTCCGTGTCCCTGAACAGGCCCGGCCTATTATGCGCGCTTCACAAAACATTTCCATGTCAGTCCGTCGGACTGCCCGAATGTCAGATAACTCCTACAGATGAAAGCATTGCTGCAGCGCGTCAACAACGCCTCCGTGACCGTGGATGGGGTCGTTGTCGGCGCAATCAAGAGCGGAACCCTGGCCCTGGTCGGCGTGGAGCCCGATGACAATGTTGCTCGCGCCGAGCGGCTTGCGCAGCGCATGCTGTCCTACCGCATGTTTCCGGATGACCAGGGACGCATGAACTGTTCTCTGGCGGATGTCGGGGGCGGCCTGTTACTGGTGTCGCAGTTCACGCTGGTGGCCGACACGCGCAAGGGCAACCGACCGGGATTCTCCACCGCCGCACCGCCCGCGGTCGCCCAGCCCCTATTCGAGCATCTGGTGCAGTGTTGCAGGCACGGATTGCCGATGGTCGAAACCGGCCGCTTCGGCGCCGATATGCAGGTCGCATTGGTGAACGATGGGCCTGTCACCTTCTGGCTATCGGCGTAGTTGGGGCGATCGGCCGCGTCGGGAAAGGCCATGCCCGTTTGCCAGTGAGGTACATCGGAGTATCCTTCGCCCGACACCTGCCCCGATGCTCGCATGAACCCGCGGATTGCGGATGTCGCGCGCGATACGCAAGAAACGCAGATCGCAGCGCGCATCAACCTTGATGGCACCGGCCAGACCGATCTGGCGACCGGTATTCCGTTCTTTGATCACATGCTCGATCAGATCGGGCGACATGGTCTGATCGACTTGTCGGTGAAGGCCACCGGTGACCTGGATGTCGATGATCATCACACCGTTGAGGACACCGGTATCGTGCTGGGCCAGGCGGTGGCCAAAGCCGTGGGCGACAAGCGGGGGATCACCCGTTATGCCCATGCCTACGTGCCGCTGGATGAAGCGCTGTCTCGGGTGGTGATCGACTTCTCTGGCCGGCCGGGGCTGCACTACTTCGTGGACTACCCACGGGCCCGGATCGGGGCGTTTGACGTTGACCTGATCTCCGAGTTCTTCCAGGGATTCGTGAACCACGCCCAGGTCACCCTGCACATCGATAACCTGCGTGGCGTGAACGCGCATCATGTTGCCGAAACCGTGTTCAAGGCGTTTGGCCGTGTGCTGCGGGCCGCCACCACGCTGGATCCGCGGGCTGCGGGTCAGATGCCTTCCACCAAGGGCACGCTCTAGCGAGCGAGCCTCACTGCTCTTGCACTACGAGTCTGGACTTGCCGTGAACCGTTTGTTGCTTAGCGTCTGTGCCCCAAAGCCCTTCGGGTCGGAGACCGTCTGATGGCGTCGATTGGGATCATCGATTACGGCATGGGAAATCTACATTCCCTGTCCAAGGCGATTTCTCGCGTCTCGGCTGAAGACCGCGTCGAGGTCACCTACGACCCTGACAAGTTGGTTCGGGCCGAGCATCTGGTGCTGCCGGGTGTCGGTGGTGCCAAGCATTGCATGCAGGAGCTGCAGCGCCTGGAGCTCGATGCCTTCGTACGGGAAGCCGCCGGCCGCGTGCCGATTCTCGGCGTCTGCCTGGGCATGCAGATCATGCTCGAGCATTCGGATGAGAACGGCGG
Organism: Abyssibacter profundi; assembly: GCF_003151135.1. NCBI lineage: Bacteria > Pseudomonadati > Pseudomonadota > Gammaproteobacteria > Chromatiales > Oceanococcaceae > Abyssibacter > Abyssibacter profundi. The sequence continues at coordinate 9,419 of NZ_QEQK01000010.1, read as the reverse complement.
CGCCGACACGCTGGGCCTGTTCGAGGGGACTGTCGAAGCGTTTCCTGAACCGGGTCCACAGGACGAGGGCGCCGATCGGTTCAAGGTGCCGCACATGGGCTGGAACCAGGTGCGCCACACGCGCGCGCATCCGTTGTTGGAAGGTGTGTCTGAGGATGCATGGTTCTACTTCGTGCATAGCTACCGTGCACGCCCAGTGCACGATGCCGATGTCCTGGGCGTGACCCGTCACGGCCTCGATTTCGCCTCCGTGCTGATCAAGCCCAATATCTTCGCTGTTCAATTTCATCCAGAGAAAAGCCAGGGAGCCGGAATGACGCTTCTCGCCAACTTCGTGCACTGGGACGGGCAGGCCTGACATGTTGTTAATCCCCGCAATTGACCTCAAGGATGGCCAGTGCGTGCGTTTACGCCAGGGCCGCATGGACGACGTGACGGTGTTCTCCGATGACCCGGTGGACGTCGCGCGCAAGTGGATCAAGGCCGGTGCGCGCCGCTTGCATCTGGTCGATCTGGATGGCGCCATCGCCGGCGAGCCGAAGAACCTGGCGGCCATTCAGGCGATTACCGAAGCCGCCAATGCGATGGGCGATATTCCTGTCCAGGTGGGTGGCGGCATTCGTGACGAGGATGCTGTTGTGGCCTGTCTTGAGGCCGGGGTGCAGTACGTCATCCTCGGCACCAAGGTGATCAACGAGCCGCACCTGCTGGCGGACCTGTGCATCGAGTTTCCCCGCCACATTCTTGTGGGCCTGGACGTGCGCGACGGCAAGGTCGCGGTGGATGGCTGGAGCAAGCTGTCCCAGCATGATTTGCTCGATCTGGCGCAGCACTTCGAGCGCGACGGCGCCGAGGCCTTTATCTACACCGACATTCACCGCGACGGGATGATGCAGGGTGTGAATGTCGAAGGGACCCGCGAGCTGGCCGAGGCCGTGGCGGTGCCGGTGTTCGCCTCTGGCGGGATTTCGGACATCGAGGATATTCGCAAGCTGGCCAAGATCCAGGATTCAGGCGTCGCCGGCGCGGTGATTGGTCGGGCGCTCTACGAGGGCAAGCTGGATCTCGGTGAAGCCCAGGCGCTGGTGGACGAGGCCCAAGCCCCGTCATGACCAGCGGTCTGGCCAAGCGCATCGTGCCCTGCCTGGATGTGGACAAGGGGCGGGTGGTCAAGGGCGTCAAGTTTGTCGATATCAAAGACGCTGGCGATCCGGTCGAGGTGGCCCGCCGCTACGATCAGCAAGGCGCTGACGAGCTGGTCATTCTGGACATCACCGCCAGCTCCGATAATCGCGAGACGCTGATTCACGTGGTTGAAGCCGCTGCGGCGCAGATTTATATCCCGCTGACCGTGGGTGGCGGCGTGCGCACCAATGCGGATGTTCGTGCCCTGCTCAATGCCGGGGCAGACAAGGTGTCGATTAACACGGCAGCGGTGGATCGGCCTGAGTTCGTCTCGGAGGCCGCCGAGCGTTACGGCTCGCAGTGCATTGTCGGTGCCATCGATGCCCGCCGCCCCAAGAAGAAGCGCAAGCAGGATGCGGCGCCCACGGGTTGGCATGTCTACACCCATGGCGGGCGGAAATCGACCGGCATGGATGCCGTGGAGTGGGCGCAGCGTCTGGTTGAATTGGGTGCGGGCGAAATCCTGCTGACCAGCATGGACCGCGACGGCACCAAAGAAGGTTTCGATGTCGACCTGACCCGCGCCGTGGCCGATGCGGTGCCGGTGCCGGTCATCGCCTCCGGCGGGGTTGGTGCGCTGGATGATTTGTACGATGGGCTGATGGCCGGGCATGCGGATGCGGTGCTGGCTGCCAGCATTTTCCATTTTGGCCAGCACACCGTGGGCGAAGCCAAGGACTACCTGGCCGGGCGGGGCGTGCCCGTGCGGCGCTAGCGATACTCAGGGCGGTGCGAGCCACCTGGGCCTTGCCGATGCCCGGCTCCCGCTTCAAGGTTTTCACGATTCTGCAATCTGCAGAAGGTGCAATATGTCTTCTTCCGACATCCTCGCCGAACTTGACACGCTGTTAGCTGAGCGGCGTCAGGCGTCTCCTGAACAATCGTATGTCGCCCGTCTGCATGCAGGTGGACCGGCGGCGATTGGCAAGAAAGTGGGCGAAGAGGCGGCGGAAGTGATCATCGCCGGCATGTCACCGTCGGCCGAGGGGTTGGTCCACGAGGTTGCGGATTTGTGGTTCCACTCGATGGTCCTACTCAATCACCACGCGCTGGATGCCTCGATGGTGCTCGCCGAGTTGCAGCGCCGTTTCGGTGTGTCCGGTCTTGAAGAAAAGGCAGCGAGAGCTGCGGAGGGCAAGTAGTCATGGGTCTAGGCGGAATCAGTATGTGGCAGCTGTTGATCATTCTTGCGATTGTGCTGCTGGTGTTCGGCACCAAACGCGTGCGCAATCTGGGCGGTGATCTCGGCGGCGCCATCAAGGGCTTCAAGTCGGCGATGAAGGACGGCGAGGAAGAGCAGGCCAAGCAGGACGGCCAGTCTGACGAGCCCGCGCAGCCAGCGTCGCTGTCGGCTGCACAGTCGGAGTCGGCCGAGTCATCGGACACCAAAACCGGCGAGCGACAGTCCTCCTGACGCCTGGTTTTAGCTAAGCCATGTTCGATATCGGATTCTGGGAGCTGCTGCTGATCTTCAGCATTGCGCTCATCGTGCTGGGGCCTGAGCGCCTGCCAACCGCCGCACGCACGGTGGGGCGGTGGACCGGCCGGGCCCGGGCGTTTGTCCGGAATCTGACAACCGAGCTGGAGCGCGAAACGCGCAAGTCGGAAGCGGCCAAATCCTTTGCCGAAGCGCAGCGGGTCATGAAGCAGTCGGTCGCCGACATCAACGTGAAGAGCGACGATGGGAAGACCGAGACATCTGCGCAAAAAGACACCCCCAAACAGGCTCAATCGGGTGAGTAACAGCCTGGGCGGCGACGCGCCTTTGTTGTCGCATTTACTGGAGCTGCGGACGCGGCTGATCCGGGCCATGTTGGGCGTCATCGTGGTGTTCCTGCCGCTGGCTTTCTTCGCCCAGCCCATCTTTTCGTATCTGGCAGGGCCGCTGCTGGCGCAGATGCCTGCTGGCACCAGCATGATTGCCACCGAAGTGGCGGCGCCATTCCTGACACCTTTCAAACTGGCGATGCTCCTGGCCGTGGTCATCGCCATGCCCTGGGTGCTTTACCAAATTTGGGCCTTCGTCGCGCCTGGGCTCTACAAGTCGGAACAACGTCTGGCGGTGCCGCTGCTGCTGTCCAGTTCGCTGTTGTTCTACCTGGGCATTGCCTTCGCCTACTTCGTCGTGTTTCCGCTGATATTCGGTTTTCTGGTGTCGGTGGCACCGGAGGGCGTGGCGGTGATGACGGACATCAGTCGCTATCTCGACTTTGTCATCAAGCTGTTTCTGGCCTTCGGGGCCGCCTTCGAAACACCGGTGGCCATCGTGCTGATGGTCTGGGCGGGTTTCACCACGCCCGGTGCACTCAAGCAGAAACGCCCCTACGTGCTGGTTGCCGTGTTCACGCTCGGCATGCTGCTCACCCCGCCAGACATCGTGTCGCAGACGCTACTGGCGCTGCCGGCGTACATCCTGTTCGAGATCGGGATTATCGCGGCGCAGATTCTGGTGCCGGGGTCGCGGGAGGTCGACGCGCAGCGTCAGGCCGAAAAGAAGCAGCGGGATTCCGGTTGAGGTCACCGCCGGCTAGTTGGCGTCAAATGGGGGGGCAGTGTCGGCGCGCGGAGGACGGGAGTAGCGATTGACGAGCGTGCGACCGTATCAACAGATGGCTATTCATTGTGCATCCCATCGACGGCATACAGAGCCAGGTGATCTGCTTTCATGCCACCTTCACGAAGGGTGTGGATCGCCGTATTGAAGTCGTTTAGCAATTGGGTGCCTGAATCACCAGTCAGAATGCGGTGTTTCATGCGGATTGCTTCGACCATCACATCCCAAAGCACAGTGTCCGGGGCTCCTTTCTCAAGTAGGTCCGGGTGGAGTGTGTCCAAGAGTGCACCAGATTCTTGCGTTTCTTCGATTTGCAGTAGGGCGACGGCGAGGTAATAGCTGAGGACATTCGATGCCGGCGCCTGATCACCCACGAGTTGAACGAACACGTTACGCACCTCCCGCAATCCTGCGATCGCATCCGATGCATTGCCGAGCAAGGTATTGAGCCAGTTGGCATTGGCTTTGGCGCCCAGACAATGCATTTGGTGATCTCCGTGCTGCGCGCAGAATGCACGTTCGGCCAGCGCGGTCTGCGCGTATGCCTCCTGTGACAGGCCTTGCGAGGCGTAGCTGCTGCCCAAAACCATCCGAACCTCAGCGATGATGGAATGATCAGGGGCGTAGAACTCGCTCAGGTCAGTGATGAGCTGCAATAGCATGGGCTCAGCTTCTTCAGCACGTCCCGCGTACACCAACGCCCGGGCGTAGATATCGCGTGCCCGCGTGGCGATCCAAGGAGAGAGTGACGCCTCATTCACAAGTGCGCCATCCTCGAAAAGCGCGTCCAGTAGCGCGACTGCCTTGTCCTGTTGCCCTGAGAAGGAGTAACACTGGGAGAGGTCCATCTGAAGCATGAGTCCACTGGTGTGGTCGTTCGGCGTAAAAGCGCCGTGTAGTTCAATCGCGCGCTCGAACCATGGGATGGCAGCTGCCGCGTCGTTTTGATGGAGGTGCAGCTGACCGTGGATGTTGTTGGCCTGGACAACAACAGCACCTGCGACCTCTGGGTCCAGGCCTCCGTTCGAATCCGCTTTGGCGAGAACTGCGCGCGCTTGGTCGAAATCACTTTGGGCAAATAGCGCCTGTGCCAATTCGTACTGCATCCTCAAGGTCTCGGGCGCAGATTCGCCTTCCTGCGTTTCGAGGTGCTCCACAATCTCTGACAATAGTTTTGCTGAGGCTTCGTGATCTTTGAGGCCATCGTAGATTTGTGAAAGCGACTGCATGATGGCGATCCGAACATCTGGGTCCTCATGAAACCGCTGATCCAGCAATCCGGCCGCGTTTTCAAGCGCATCGTGAATGCTGGTGTCCGGACGCACGCCAGGTGTGCGTGGGTCGGCATTGATCAACACATCGCGTAAGAAATCTGTAGACGCCTGCGCTTGCCGCGCGCGTGTCGCAGCTTCGTCGCGCGCAGCGGCGACATGCCGAGATTGGACCAAGCTCAACGTCAGCGCCACGGCTAGCAAGGCAATGGATGCCAGTATCCAAGGGCGGCGAGCTCGGGTGCGCTCCAGTTCTTGCGCTGCCCGTTGTGCTTCGCGCTCCGACGCTTCCAATCGTTCGGCTTCTTTGCGACGCGCAGCCAAATTGAGCAGTCGCTCGGTTAGATCGGACACACTGGCCAGTCGCCGCACCGGATGGCCATCTGTAGCGCGAGCGATATCTTCCCGAAGCAACGCATCGTCTATGTCGTATTCCCATCCCGGTGCCATGGGGCGCGATAAATCGCCGACGAGTATCTGATAGAGCATGGTGCCCAATGCATAGACGTCGCTTTGCACGGTAGGCGCGTGTCCTGCGACCAGTTCGGGTGCCAGATAAAGTGGCGTGCCGCTGCTGGAGTCTCCGCCAATTCCTTGAGTCAGCGTCAGGCCCAGGCTGGTGATTCCGAGTTCGTCTAGTCGACCGGGTTCCAACAGGCGGCTACTACCGAAATCGGTTAATCGAGTGCGCCATGAACCGTCTTCATCAGCAACCAGCACGTTGCCGGGTTTTAAATCCTTGTGAAGAACTCCCACGCTGTGCGCCGCCGAAACGGTGTCGCAAATCTGGACGAAGAACGCCAAGCGTTCATCCCGTGACATGTTGTCCAGCGCGTGATGGGTTTGCGCCCAATCCGAAAGGTTTTGTCCGCCGAATTCGCACTCCAGAAAGAATGGTGCGGTTTCGAAATTCCAGTCGATGATGCGGACAAAATCGTTACGTTCCCCCAGGCTCTCACGCAAAACGCGGAACAATGTCGCCTCCCGTTTAAGGGATGACAGGCGGCTGCCGTCTGGGCTGAACTTGTAAACGCGTCGCTCACCTGTCTTGTTGTGCTGTGCCAACCAGACTTCACTGCTGCCGGACGGACTCAGCTGCTGGACCAGCTGAAAGTGATCACGGCCAGGCACTTTTGCGCCAGGCGTCAGATCCATTTGGCTCGCGTGGGCACGTCCGACGGCTACGCGCTCAACCGGAACGGCCAATCGGTACCCCACTCTGGGAACAGTCACGATGATTTTCGTGCCCTCGTCTCCGAAGACCTTGCGTAACTTTCCGATGGCGGTGGCTAGAACATGATCGACCGTCACCCGCCCCTGCCACACCGACTCGAACAGTTCTTCTTTGGTGACGACTTCACCTGCGTGTCGTAGCAACTGAGCGAGGACTTGCAGTGGTTTTTGTTCGACATCGACTGCGAGTCCCGATACGCGCAGCTCCAGTCTCGCCTCATCGAACTGCATGTCGCCAAACCGCCAGCGATACAGGTGGCTGCTTTCGCTCATTTCATCATTCCCCAAGCGTGATTCGGAAAACGCCGAAACCCTTTTATTTGTCCAGCCCGGTGTGCCGAGCGTTTTTAACCATATCGCGTATCTGTGGTCCTCGGAAAGGGTGGCTTGAAGGTTTCTTGAAACCAGCTTGAGGACTCTCGGGTATCAATACCGGCAGTCTTTTCATCAGCACTCGAGGTCGATCGGCTTTGGCTCGGTTCAGGGGTTTACTTCAATCGCAGCCAAGCCAGCCGGACTCTCGTGAATCAGCCTTTCATGACCAAGAGGGATGCACGATGAAATCTAAAAGAGCAGTCGTACAGGAGCGGATGATATCCGTGCTGATGTTCAGTCTGGTGCTGGCGGGCTGCGTCGCAGCAGGTGGGTCCGCACAGATCAAGCCAGACGATGTCGCAACCCTGAAGGAAGGCGTCACCACATTGTCCGAAGTCAGGGCAATGTTTGGTGACCCGATTCAGACGGGCCTGACATCTGATGGTCATCGAGAGTTCTACTATCAACATTCGAAGACCGTCGTGAACCCCGCAACCTACATCCCCTTCGTTGGTTCGTTTCTCGGAAATAGTGATACCGATTTCCAGAAACTCACGATCATTTTCGACGAGAACGATGTCGTCGAACACTTCCTGTACGACGAGACGAGTCAGGAAACGAAGACGCCGTTGGGTTTTTAGCGGATTTCAGTTGGTCGTGTGCCGCTGGAATTAATCAACTGAAGGGTGTGGCAATGCCAATTCTGTTCGAAACCGAATGGTTTGTCTGGAAGGTCGAGAACGACCATTCATCCCGGGGAAGCGATAACAGAAAATTCGACAAGGGAATCTGGGACCGCAACGACTGGACGATCAATGAGCAGTCGATGGAGCGAGGCCTAGCGCTGCTCGCTCGGAAATGCATGGCGGATAACTTGGAAATCAAGTCCGTGCTTCCACTCAACGGGGCCCGCTCATATGACTACTCGCGCTCAAGTACCCATTCCTGGGGCACAGGAACTGGTGGAGGTGGTTGGGGCTGGGGGCTCGGGTATGGCTGGGGCGTCACTTTGTGCAAGGGCTTTGTCGCGCTGCTGCAACGGCGGGTTGAGGTTCGTACAGAGGATTACGAGGCTCGGCTTCGAGAAAACAGATTGAAGGCATCCATCGCTGAGAAGCTGCGTTTGATCGAGGAGCTGTCCGCGCGTGCGCAAGCCGCGCCGGAAGTACAGAAAAAGACAGAGAAGCAAGGCCTGATCGGTAAAAAGGAAACCTGGCTTGTCGGGGACCAAGCGTTCAAGTCAGAAGCGGACGCGACCGCGTTCGCACAGTCCCTGGCGAAAAAGCAGCTCGTTGATATTCAGCAACCCATCGCCGAAGCCAACGCTGAGATCGAGGCCTTGCAAGCCGAACTCGCCGCGCTGGACGGAAAGGCATCCAAAGGCACCAGTTGATCGGGTGTCCGCTACCTCACTACATGTACGGGAGATTGAAATGCTCGGAGTCTTACGCATTGGAAGGCGGCTGCTAGCGCTCATCATCGCGCCGCTGCTCATCATCACGGTTGCTGGTTGCGGCTCCGGTCTGAACGGCACGTATACGGATGAAATGGGCATCGTTGAGTACCAGTTCAAACCGAACGGGACTGCACGGATGAACACCATGGGAACCGTCATGGAGCTCGAGTACACGATCGACGGCAATGAACTCCACCTCGAAATGATGGGCGGTGTCAGCCAGATCTTCCGCATCGAGGGCGATGCGGAAGCGCTCGTCGGCCCCATGGGCGTGACGCTGAGTCGTCAGTCGGACTGATCGTCACTACGTTTTGGCGAGCAGGATTCGCCACCTCTATACCAGCAGGAGAGTAACAATGAGAAAAATTCTGTTTTTCGATTCGATGGTTACGCCGCGGATCATTACCATGGTGTATTGGCTGCTTCTATTTTTTGTTGCTTGGAGTGGCGTTGGATTCATGTTTATTGGATTCGGAGGATTTTCATTCGGTAAATTCTTGCTTGGTCTTTGTATTATGGGCGGCGGGGCGATAGGCGTCCGTATCTGGTGCGAACTACTAATTGTGCTGTTCAAAATGAACGAGTCTTTGCAGGATATCCGTAATCGGGCGCAATCAGCAATCTGAGAATTTCATTACAGATCAGGAAGAATGCTCGTTTCCACTGTACGGCGCGTTTTTCAAATGTCTAAACGACAGAGGGTAGCATCCATGATAATGGGGAAGTGTTTCAGAAAATTGCCTGCAATTTGCATTTTAACTGCTCTGGTCGGGTGTGGTGCAAGCGATCCAGAAGAAAATGGCGCCGACGCTATGGGCCAAGCTGAGTCCGCCAATATCCATGACACCGCCGCTCAATGCCCGCCGCGACTAGCGGCATCAGACAAAGTGAATAGCTACCCAACGCACGATATCGTTGGCATTGAATTGGGTATGAGGGTCGACGATGTTCAGAAACTCCTCGCTTGCCGCGACCCAAAGCCTGAAATTATTTTTGGCGAATCTCCGTATTTACGGACCAATACGCACGATATAGAGCTACGCTCGTCCATCAACACCTTCGTTGGGCCGAAGGACGCGGAGTGCGTTCGCAATGCGTCTCGCTATCTATTTGACTCTGGAACTGGCGGCAGGCCCCGTTGCGAGCACGGATACCGGAACCCCAACCCTGACAGAATGCACATCGTCTTTACCGGACTCCCTGGGAAGGAGCGTGTTCGCGCGATCTGGCGAAACCGCTATTTCGAAGAGGGTACTCCGTAGGCTCAGGAAACAAGTGCAACACTATCCAAAAAGAGTGTTGCCATGTCATCCAGCTACCATCACCTGAGCCCAGAAGAGCGTGCGACCATCATGATTCAGCACGGCCAGGGCGCCACGCTTAGTTCCATCGCACGCCTGTTGGG